>CAJFTA010000039.1 GCA_904419835.1 uncultured Pseudoflavonifractor sp.
CGCTGTCCATAACCGCCGCTCTAACGACTTCCCTATGAGACCGCTTAACTGGTCCTCTCCTAACGAGTTCGCCGTCCAATATGTTTGACAAACCTACAATTTTTTCTCTGGCAGAGAGATATTTTCGGTATAAGCCGGACAGGGCGCGAATAGAGATAGTACGCAGGAAAATGGACGGGCAGCTATCGCAGTACGCCAGAGAAGAGGAGGACACAGGGCATGGAGAGCGCATATCGTCAGTGGGAGAAGCGGAGGGGGCGGCGGCAGAGCAGGCCGGCGGAACGGCGGAGCGGGAAAAAGATAGCGCTGGCGCCCAGGGAGTACCGGAGGCTGGTACAGCTGGGCGTCTGCATTGCGCTGTTTCTGGTGGTATTGATAGGAAAGGGTGTATTCCCGGAACAGATGTTGGCGGCCCGGGATAAGATTGTTCAGGTGATTCAGGGTGACACGGATTTCCGGGCGGCATTTGCCAGCCTGGGGCAGTCCATCTCGGCGGGAGAGCCGGTGCTGGAGACACTGGGGACGCTGTGGATTGACGTATTTGGCGGAGAAGAGCCGGAAACGGCTGACAGTGGCTGGGAACCCCTTCCGCTTTATACAGAGACGGTGGAACACCTCCAGGGCGGCGTTACAGTTCAGGGATTGCTGACGGGGAAACTGGATGCAGCGGAGGAGAAAAACCAGGCGGCGGAAACGCCTGCGGAGCAGCCGGAGGACAGTACACCGCCTGTGGAGGAGAGTGTTCAGCCGGAGCCTGACGCCACGGCGGACACAGTGCAGCCCACTCCGGTGCCGGATGTCATTCACGTGGATTACGATGGCCCGGCTCTGCCGGCCAATGCCACCATGGACCAGTACAATCTGGGCTTGGCGGCCACAGTTTCGCCCATAGAGGGCGCAGAGGGATGGTGGGTGTCCTCGCCCTACGGATGGCGGGAACATCCGGTGGATGATGAGGAGAAGTTCCACAACGGCGTGGATTTGGCGGTCAACACCGGGACCAGCGTCAAAGCCTTCGCGGACGGCGTGGTGGACTACATCGGAGACAGTCCGGTGTACGGCCTGTATACGCAGATTGACCACGGAAACGGTGTGACCTCTTTCTACGCCCACTGCAGCGAGCTGCTGGTACAGCAGGGACAGACGGTGTCAGTGGGCGACGTCATCGCCCTGTCCGGGGCGACAGGCAACGCCACCGGGCCCCATCTGCATTTTGAACTGAAGAAGGAGGGGGTACTGCTCAATCCGCTCTACTACATTCCAAGCGCGTGAGGTGAGAATACTGCGGTGGGGAAGAGTTGAAGTATCGGGCGGATTTCTTCTTCTGGCGGCACTGCTCTGGTATCTGGACGAGGATGGGACGATTTTGCTGGCCGGAGCGGCCTGCACGCTCCACGAGGTTGCCCACTGCGGAGCCATCTGGGGCCTGGGCGGCAGGATTTCCGGGCTTAGACTGTCTGTCACCGGCGCTGAGCTAATCCTCTCCGGGACGCGCCCGCTGGGGTATGGGGCGCAGTTTTTGGCGGCGGTATCCGGACCGGTGGCCAACCTGGCGGCGGCCCTTCTGGCGGCCAGACTGGCAGAGCGGGGAGGGGAAGAAGTGCTGTGGGTCTTTGCGGGGCTGAATCTGGGGCTGGCTGGGTTTAACCTGCTGCCCATGTCCCAGCTGGACGGCGGGCGGGCGCTGCGCAGCCTGGCCGGCATTTTTTTGCCCGAAGCAGCTGCTGACGGGCTGGCGGCGGCGCTGTCCTGGATTGCAGGCATGGTCATCCTGGCTTTAGGCGGGGTACTGTTTTGGAAGAACAGGGCCAATTTCACCATGCTGCTGACCGCGCTCTGGCTGGTGTACGCCAATAGCCGGAGCCTGAGCAGTCTGCGCGGAGGGACCAGAAGGCAGAGCAGAGCGGGAAGAAAACGGTGACAAACAGGGGAGAGCCTGCTATAATCCTTGTAGAAGAAACTTCATGCGCTTGCTTGGGGTGCGCTGCGAATACCGGTAAAAGCCGGAGCGCATGAAGTTTTCGCGCATGTGGGCCGTCCCGGCCCGCGCGCGTTTGATCTCATGGCCGTGCCGCTGAAAGCGGCACATGGCCAAGTTTGCTATACTTTTGCATCGCAAAACAGAAGCGAGGATGAGCTATGGACCTCTGTAACGTAAATGACATCAAGGCCCTGCTGGGCCGGCACGGATTCCGTTTTTCCAAGAGCATGGGGCAGAATTTTTTGATAGAAGAGCGCGTTCCGCGGGACATTGCGGCGGCCTCCGGCGCGGACAGAGACTGCGGCGTGCTGGAGATTGGCCCGGGTATCGGCCCCCTGACCGTCCGGCTGGCAGAGCGGGCCGGACGGGTTGTCTCGGTGGAGCTGGACAAGGCGCTGCTCCCGGTGCTGGCTGAGACGCTGGCCGGGCGGGACAACGTGGAGATTGTGCCGGGGGATATCATGAAGCTGGATATCCCGGCCCTTGTGGCAGAGAAGATGGGCGGCCTGAAGCCGTTGGCCTGCGCCAATCTGCCCTATAATATCACAACGCCGGTGCTGACCGCGCTCATTGAGGCGGGGTGCTTCCAGGCCATCACAGTGATGATTCAGCGGGAGGTGGCGCTGCGGATCTGCGCCGCGCCGGGCAGCGGGGACTACGGCGCCTTCTCCGTCTACTGCCAGTACCATACCGTGCCGGAGCTGCTCTTTGACGTGCCGCCTGAGTGCTTTATTCCCGCGCCCAAGGTCACCTCGTCGGTCATCCGCCTGGTGCCCCGGCCCGCGCCGGAGGCGGTGAAGGACGAGAAACAGTTCTTCCGCCTGGTGCGCGCGGCCTTTGCCCAGCGGCGGAAGACCCTGCTCAACGCCCTGTCCTCCGCCTACGGAAGCCGGCTTACCAAGGATGCTCTGCGGGACGCGATTGCTGCTTGCGGCCTGCCCGCCGACGTGCGGGGGGAGCGGCTGGGGATTCCGGAATTTGCCGCCCTGGCCGACGCGCTGGCACAGCGGACAGGGGGCGAACAGACTCTTTAATTGGAAGCTCCTGGCTGCCGCTGGCAGCCGGAGGGGAGGATGTCCATGAAAATAAGGTGCGTATGGGAGCACAACGGCGGCGACAGCATGCTGTATGCGGTTGATTTTATCGGGGCGTTCACAAGAGGCGCGTCCAGAGATGCGGCAATGCAGAAGATGCCCGCTGAAATCAGCGCATATCTGAAGTGGAAGGGGAACTGTACGCCGGGCCCCTTTGAGCCTGAAATCGTTCAGGAGAAAAGCTCCTCACTGACTGTCTCCGACGCCGATTCCGATGTCATTTTTGAGGACGAAAAGAGAGCGCTGGACATGTCCGAATATCTGGAGGCAAAAGCGCTTGTGCTGAAATCAGCGCAGGATTTTTTGGCGCTGTATCAAGCGATGCCAGAGAAAGATAAGAGCTGTTTGGAGGCCAGGGCAACGTTTTATGGACAGGTTCCGCGCACAGCATCTGAGATGTACGAGCACACCAAAAATGTGAACGATTATTACTTTGGCGAACTAGGCGTTTCTGCCGGTAATGAAGGGGACATTGCGGCGTGCAGAGAACGGGGATTTGAATTGTTGGAGCGCCGGCCCGGCTTCTTAAACAACACAGTCTATGCTGGGAGCTGCAGGGAAGAATGGTCGCTGAGAAAGGTTTTAAGGCGCTTTGTCTGGCATGACCGAATCCATGCAAAAGCCATGTACCGGATGGCAAGGAAAACCTTCGGGCCGGATGCTGTTCCCAATATCTTCGGCTTTAATCTGTAAACAGACGTGGCCGGCAGCCCGGAAGACTGCTGTCAGCAAAAAATTGCTCCTCTCGTGTGAGAGGAGCAATTTTTCAACGTAAAATATACGACATATCGCTCATGCGTTTAATAAAGCGTTTTCCATCGTTGTCTTGGAGCAAATGACTTACACCGCCAGCAAATCCAAATAGTTCAAAATCATGAAGAGATTCTGCCGGAAATCCAAGCCACATGGTATTGAATACACTAAGCAAGTCGCCGTGCGATACGATGATGATATTCTCTTCCTCATTTGAAGTGATTTCGACAAAAAACGGCAACAATCGATTCCATTCATCTCGGCGGCTCTCAGCATCTGAAAATACTCTGTCATCAATGGTCTTTTCTTGACATTCTATATGTTCTTTTAACCACTTGACAGATTTTCCAACACATTTTCCCAAGTTTCTTTCTCTCAGTTCTTGCCTTAGTGTTGGAGTAATATTCAGATGTTTGCCTACGATTTCGGCCGTCTGTTTTGCTCTTGCTAAATCTGAAGAATACATTACAAAACTTCTGCCCTGCAATTCTTCAGAGAGTTTTGTTCCAATGCTTTCAGCTTGCAATTTACCCAATTCGGATAAATCCCAATCGGTCCACGAACCTACCATACCATTTGTATGATGGACAGATTGCGGGTGTTGAATGGTAATGATTGTTTTCATTAAACTCCAATTACTCGATGTCGATGGGGTCCACTTCAATGGGGTGGAGCTTGCGCAGCTCTTTGGTGACCCGGCCCACCTTGAAAAGACCCCACAGATCGGAGATCCCGCTATAGACCAGCACGGCGCCGATGACCATAAAGATGACGTCCGCCAGGAACAGGGGACGGCAGAGGATGAGCACGCCGAAGACGGCGGACACCAGAGAGAGCACCAGCACCACCCACCAGCGGGGATAGCCCATCCGGTTCAGGTCAATGGCCCGCTTCAGGTTGAGCAGGGCGTCAATGACGATATAGATGCCCAGCACAACAGGGAGAATGGACAGGACGATGTCAGGCCGGATGAGGAACACCAGGCCTACGCCGGCAGCCACGATGCCCAGAAACAGCTCCAGCCGGAAGGAGCCCTGTCGGCTGTCATGGACGAAAAAGCTGATGATGGTGATGACACCGTAGATCAGGAGAACAAGACCAAAGGCGAAGCACACCAGATTGCCGGTGATGTCGGGCCAGATCAGGAGGACCAATCCCAGGACAATGTAGAGGATGGCCGCCAGGAAGAAGCTGATTTTCATGTTTTTCAGGTATTCCCGCATGAGAGATCCCTGCCTTTCTGTATCTTGGCACTAGTATATCCCGACTGTGGGAAAATGTCACGGGACAAAACAGGCTTCCTGTGTGGAAGGACGGGTTATTCCTCCGGCTGCCAGTTCTTGCACACGTCCACCCAGCCCGCGCTGTGGGCGTATTCCGCCAGCTCGTCGCAGGTGAGCTGGATGGCGGAATTGGAGGAACCGGCGGCGGGATAGACCGTATCAAACCGGCGGAGCGATATGTCCAGATAGGTGGTAACGGCGGGATTGTGGATGCCGAAGGGGCACACGCCGCCCACCGCATGGCCGGTAAAGTCCAGCACCTCTTCCGCTGTCAGCATTTTTGCTTTACAGTGGAACATGGCCTTGTATTTTGTGTTGTCGATCTTGGCGTCTCCCGCGCAGACGATGAGGACGCAGCCGTCCTCCACAGAGAAGGACAGGGTTTTGGCGATGCGGGCGGGAATCACGCCCACAGCCTGGGCGGCCAGCTCCACCGTGGCGCTGGAGACGGGAAATTCCAGAATATCCTGCTCCCGGCCTAAAACGCGGAAGCAGGCACGTACTGTTTCAATTGACATGGGGCGCCTCCTTTTTCTGATTGGCCCGGGCCAGGAACCGGTCGTTGGAGATGACAAAACGCTCATGGGTTCCGCTGCCGATGGGGCCGCATTCATCCCGGGCAGTTACGGTAAAGCAGATTCGCCTGCCGTCAACGGCGGTAACCACCGCCTCCGCCCATACCTTCATACCCACGGGCGTGGCGGCGTCGTGGGTGATGTCCAGCCGGGTGCCCACAGTGCCCTGCCCCTCTTCCAGACCGGCGGACACCGCGTCCACGGCGGCGGCCTCCATCAGGGCGGCCATCATGGGGGTGGCGAACACGGGGAGGGCCCCGCTGCCCACGGCAAGGGCGGTATTCCGCTCCGTGACGGCGCTCTCCGCCCGGCCGGTCATGCCAGGTTCGATTGACATGGAAAACTTCATCCTTTCCTTCAAGACTGCGGCTCGGGCTGCGCCGGCAAAAAGCCGCTTCGACAGACAATATTTTACACCGGTATGGGCACTCGCGCAAGCGGCAGTTGCACAGACGGGAAACAGGAAAAGGCCGCCTTGCCGGCGGCCTTTTCCTGTCCTGACAGGGTGGCGTCTTAAAACAGTCCCCAGAACTGGCCGCCCATGGTGGTTTTGAGCCGAATCCACTCGCTGTCATACAGGTCCAGAATGTTCTGGGGCAGGCCGGCGTAGCTCTCGCACTTGGCCATGATGTCGGCATCGGGATAGGCGTAGGGGTCGTCCGCAATCTCCGGGTCCAGCTCCTCCCGGACGGAGAGCAGGGGAGAGGAGTACCAGATGGCCTCGCAGTTCTTCAGCCCGGCCTGGGTGGAGCACATATAGTTGATA
This sequence comes from uncultured Pseudoflavonifractor sp., assembly GCA_904419835.1. Taxonomy (GTDB): domain Bacteria; phylum Bacillota; class Clostridia; order Oscillospirales; family Oscillospiraceae; genus Pseudoflavonifractor. The sequence continues at coordinate 6,453 of CAJFTA010000039.1, forward strand.
AAGGCCTCGGCATTCTCCTTGTTGGGGGCGTCCTTCAGGATGCACATGGCGTCCACATAGATATTGGTGCCCTCCTCCGGGATGTAGAAGCCCAGATCCGGGTTGTTCTCATACATGGTGAGGTAGTCGCCGTAGTAGTAGGTGCCGATATAGGCGTTGGCGCCCTCCAGCTTCTGAAAGATATCGTCCATCACATAGGCCTGCACAATGGGCCACTGGTCCACCAGCAGATCCACAGCCTGGCGGACCTGGTTTTCATCGGTGGTGTTGTAGGAGCAGCCCAGGCGCTTGAGGGCGATGCCGATGGCATCCCGGGAGTTGTCAATCATGAGGATGTCGCCGGAATACTTCTCGTTCCACAGCAGGTCCCAGCTGCCCAGGTCCTCCGCATCCACCATCTTGGTGTTGTAGATGACCCCCATCAGGCCCCACATGTAGGGGACGGAGTAGCGGTTCTCCGGGTCGTAGGCGGGATTTTTCAGCGCCGGGTCAATGTCGGCAAAGTTGGGGATGTTGTCGAAATTGAGGGGTGCGAGCAGATCCTCCTCAATGAGGCGGGCCACCATGTAGTCGGAGGGGATGACCACATCGTAGTTGGCGCCGCCGCCGGCAATTTTGGAGTACATGGTCTCGTTGCTGTCGTACATCTGGTAGTTGACCTTGATGCCGGTGGCGGCCTCAAAGTCGTCCAGCACGGACTCGTCGATATACTCGCCCCAGTTGTACACGTTGACCACGTTGGAGCCTGTGTCGCCGCCCACAGAGTCCCGGCTGCGGACGCACCCGGTGAGCAGCCCGGCGGCGAGGGACAGAACCAGGCCCATGACAAGCAGTTTTTTCACTTCGGTTCCATTCTCCTTTCCCCGCGGGGCTCAGCGCTCGCCGGGCTCACGGCCCACGTTTTCCGCCGTAATGTCCATGATGTGCTCGGGGGCAATGGGCGCCCGGCCCGGGGCCTTCCGGCGGCCAGAGTCCCTGGCGTCCTGCCGGGCCTGGCGCAGGTTGATGATGACAAGCAGCGCCAGAACCGCCACGAACATCAGGGTGGACAGGGCGTTAATCTCCGGGCTCACCCGGCGGCGGACCATGGAGTACACCACCATGGACAGGGTGGACTCCTGGCTGCCGGCGGTGAAGTAGCTGATGACAAAGTCGTCGATGCTCATAGTAAAGGCGATGAGGGCGCCGTTGACCACGCCGGGCATGATCTCGGGCAGCACCACCTTGCGGAAGGCATACAGACCGGTGGCGCCCAGGTCCTGAGCCGCCTCGGCGATGTTGGGGTCCAGCTGCCGCAGCTTGGGCATCACCGCGAGGATGACATAGGGGATGTCAAAGGTGATGTGGGCGATGAGCAGGGTGCCGAAGCCCAGGTTGAAGCCCAGGTCAAACCAAAGGTTGGCGTCAATGACCCAGTCCAGGCTGTTGAGCCAGCCGGACAGAGAGGCCAATGCCTGCCCGGCAAAGACAAAGAGCAGCATCATGGACACGCCGGTGATGATGTCCGCGTTGGTCAGGGGGATGTTGTTGATGCCCAGGAAGATGCCCCGGGGCCGCCGCTTCATGTTGTAGAAGCCGATGGCCGCGGCAGTGCCAGCCACGGTGGCGATGAGGGTGGCCAGAAGGGAGACCAGCAGGGTGGTCCGCAGGGCGCTGAGTACTGTGTCGTTCTGGAAGAGCTGGACGTACCAGTCCAGGGTGAAGCCGCCCCACACCGCGTTGCTCTTGGAGTCGTTGAAGGAGAACACAATGAGCACGAAGATGGGGGCGTACAGGAAGAGAAACACCAGCAGGATAAACAGCCTTGAGAGCGGTCCGTTTCGCTTCACAGCAGCACCGCCTCCCCCTCGCCCTCGCCGAAGCGGTTCATGACGCCCATGCAGATCAGGACAATCACCATCATCACCAGAGAGATGGCGCTGCCCAGATGGGGGTTGTAGGCCGAGCCTAGGAACTGCATCTCAATCAAGTCGCCCAGCAGCAGGGTCTTGCCGCCGCCCAGCAGGCGGGAGATGACAAAGGTGGACACCGAGGGGATGAACACCATGGTGACGCCGGAGAGCACCCCGGGCAGGGACAGGGGGAAGGTAACCCGGCGGAACACGGTCAGGCTGTCGGCGCCCAGGTCCTGGGCGGCCTCGATGACCTTGGGGTCAATCTTCTCAATGACCGAGTAGATGGGCAGCACCATAAAGGGCAGGAAGTTATACACCATGCCCAGCACCACCGCGCCGGAGGTGTTGATGATGTCCAGCCTGGGCAGGCCGATGGCGGAGAGCAGGTTGTTGAAAAAGCCGTTGCGCTCCAGCAGGAACACCCAGGAGTAGGTCCGCAGGAGGAAGTTCATCCACATGGGCAGCATGATGAGCAGCATGGCCATGCTCCGCAGGCGGCCCCGCTCCCGGGCCAGCAGATAGGCCAGGGGATACCCGATGAGGATGCACACAATGGTGGCCACAAAGGCCAGCAGGAAGGACCGGCCGAACACGCCGGCGTACTGTGACAGGGTGGTGAAGTGGTCCAATGTGACGCTCCAGTCCCGGTTGGTGAAGGCGTACACCACCACCACAATCAGGGGCGCCACCACAAAAACAGCCATCCAGACCACATAGGGAATGGCGATACCCTTACGCTTCATCGCCGCCCTCCGCAGTGTCCTCGTTGAGCTCATCGTACGCCTCGCTGTAGGAGCTGTAATCGCCGAACATGCCGGAGTAGCGGCTCTTTTTCATCACATGGAAGCCGTCGGGGTCGATTTTCACGCCGATGCGGGAGCCCACGGGGGAGAAGTCGGTGGTCTGAATCAGCCACTTGAAGCCCCGGAAGTCCACGATAATGTCGTAGTGCATGCCCTTGAAGGTGACCTCGGTGACCGTGCCGGTGAGCTGGCCCCGCTCCACGGGGACGATGTCGATGTCCTCCGGGCGGATGACCACGTCCACCGGCTCGTTGGGGGCAAAGCCGCTGTCCAGGCAGGGGAACTTCTTGCCGTACATGCCCACCACCCTGTCCTCGTGCATGATTCCGTCGATGATGTTGCTCTCACCGATGAAGTCGGCCACAAAGGCGTTCTTTGGCTCGTTGTAGATGTCCTCGGGGGTGCCGATCTGCTGGATATTGCCCTTGTCCATGACCACCACCGTGTCCGACATGGTGAGGGCCTCCTCCTGATCGTGGGTCACATAGATAAAGGTAATGCCCACCTGCTGCTGAATCCGCTTGAGCTCGATCTGCATGTCCTTGCGCAGCTTCAGGTCCAGGGCGCCCAGGGGTTCGTCCAGCAGCAGCACCTGGGGCCGGTTGACGATGGCCCGGGCAATGGCCACCCGCTGCTGCTGGCCGCCGGACAGGGCGTTGACCGACCGCCTGCCGTACCCGGCCAGGTTCACCAGGGCCAGCGCCTCCTCCACCCGGGCGCGCAGCTCCGGCTCAGGCACCTTGGCGATGCGCAGGCCGAAGGCCACGTTTTCAAAAATATTCATGTGGGTGAACAGGGCGTACTTCTGAAAGACGGTGTTGACCTTCCGCTTGTGAGGCGGAACGTCGTTGATCCGCACGCCGTCGAAGAATATGTCCCCGGCGGTGGGCTTCTGAAAGCCGCCGATGATCCGCAGGGTGGTGGTCTTGCCGCAGCCGGAGGGACCCAGCAGCGTGAGGAATTCCCTGTCGTTGATATAAAGATTCAAATGGTCCAGAATGATGTCGTCGTCGTACTTCATGACGCAGTCCGACAGACGGATGAGCTCCTTGGACATGTATCCTCCCCCGTTTCTCTCTGATTTACAGGAAGCAGTAAAAAAGACGCACCCCACACGGTCGGAGCGGGCACGTCCCTACAGGCGTGATAATCATATATTCTCCCCATAGGAAAGTCAATAAAAAACCGCAAAATTCTGCGGGATTCTCCCGCGGAAAACGGAGAGAAAATGCGCCCGGCGAAAAAAGGCGGAGAAGAGCTCGCCTCATTCCGTCAGGCGCACGGAAAAACGGTTAAAATCGGGAAAAACAGGAAATATCCCATTACAGCCCGGGGAAGTACTCCTCCACAAAGTCCACATGCTCCACCGTGAAGGTCCTGCCCTTCAGGTGGTTAAGGATGCCCGCGTCGGTGGGGAAGGAGAAGGTCAGCTTGTAGGAGTAGAGGGCCTGGCCGCTGGTGCGGCCGAAGCGGCGGTTGTCCCGCTCCCGGCCGTACTTGCCGTCCCCCAGCAGGGGGTGGCCCGCGTCGGCGAACTGGGCGCGGATCTGATGGGTCCGGCCGGTGAGCAGCTCGCACTCCACCAGGGACAATCCGTTGCCCGTCTTCAGGGTCTTGTACACAGTGAGGGCGGTCCTGCCGTCGGGCACCGGGCGGTGGTACACCGTCACCTGCTTTTTGGCCTCGTCCTTCACCAGAAAGCCCTCCAGCCTGCCCTCCGGCGGGTCCATCCTGCCCAGGACCACCGCAAGATAGAACTTGTCAATCTCCCGGTCCTTGATCTTCTGGTTCATAATCCGCAGGGTCTCGGCGTTCTTGGCGGCAATGACAATGCCGCCGGTATTGCGGTCAATGCGGTTGCACAGGGCCGGGGCAAAGGAGTTCTCCTGATAGGGGCTCCACTCCTTCTTTTGATAGAGGTAGGCCTGGATGTGGGTGATGAGGGTGTTGACCCGCTCCGTCTCGTCGGGGTGGACCACAATGCCGGGCTGCTTGTCCACCAGCAGCAGGTTCTCGTCCTCATAGACAATGTTCAGCCGGGGCTTGAACACGGAGAGAAAGGCATTCTCCAAAGTCGGGGTATCAAAAAACTCGTCGTTGATGTATAATTGGAGCAGGTCCCCCTCCTGGAGGCGGTAGTCCCGGGCGGAGCCCCTGCCGTTGACCTTGACCCGCTTGAGGCGGATGTACTTCTGAGCCAGGGGCGCGGGGAGGAGGGGGAGGGTCTTGCCCAGCCAGCGGTCCAGCCGCTGCCCGGCGTCGTTCTTTTTTATGGTAAATTCCTTCATAAATCATCTTCTCCGGTGTAGACGGCCGAAAATGCGGCCTGTTTTTGTGTCTGCGAAGGGTGAAAAAGGGGGAAATCAGATCACCTTTACAGCTGCTGGGGTTATTCTATCACATTTTAAGAAAAATTTGAAGAAAGTATTTGACAATAGCCGAGGTTTTTATTATAATACCATCTGTGTCATTGTGCGAGGTGTACCATGCGTTTAAATCTGCGTAAGATCATCCCAACGCCCGGCGCAAGCATCCCGTTCGATTTCCAGATGGACCTGTCCGATCTGGAGTGGAACGGGGAGCGGCCCGCGGCCCATCCCATTCATGTCAGCGGTACCGTCCGGAACATGGCCGGCGCTCTTCTTCTGGAAGGGGAGGCGGACACGGTTCTGGAGCTGCAGTGCGACCGCTGCCTGAAGCCCTTTTCCCGCGAAACACGGATTCCTCTGGAAGCGCTTCTGGCCACTGAGCTGGCAGATGAAGAGAATGAGGATGAGATCGTCCTGCTGGACGGGGACGAGGTGGATGTGGGGGAGATTGCGCGGACAGCGTTCATTCTCGCCATGGATACCAAGCATCTCTGCTCAGAGGATTGCAAAGGCCTTTGCGCCAAATGCGGCGCGAACCTCAACAACGGCCCCTGCGGGTGCAAGCCCGAGGTTGACCCGCGTCTGGCCAAGCTGGCTCAGCTACTGGACCAGCCTGAGTAAGTAATTCGTGCCCGCCCGGGCATTAGCCTAAGGAGGTGTCACCATGGCGGTTCCTAAGAGTAAAGTATCCAAGCAGCGTCGGAATAAGCGTCGCAGCTCCGTTTGGAAGCTGGAGACCCCCAATACCACGACCTGCCCCAAGTGCGGCGCGTTTCGTCTGCCTCACCGGATGTGCAAGTCCTGCCTGACCTACAATGGTCATGAGATGGGCAAGGCTCAGGCCGAGGCTGCGAAGTAAAACCGAACAGCAGAAAAAGAAGAGGGGGAAACCCCTCTTTCTTTTTGCGTAGAAATCGGGTAAAATAAAAACAGTATGTCTCCGGGCGGCCGGAGGCGGAATCTATGCAGGAAGAGAGCAACGACCATGAGCCTTACCGTAATTCGCTCCGTGGACGCGGACAGTCCGGCCCGGGACGCGGGCATCCGTCCCGGGGAGACCTTGACCAAGGTCAACGGGCACCCCATCGTGGATGTGATGGACTACAAGTACTATACCTACGACGCCCGGCTGGAGCTCACCCTCACCGAGCCCGGAGGCGGCACCCGGACCGTGCGGGTCCGCAAGGAGGAAGGGGAGGACCTGGGTCTCAACTTCGAGACCTATCTGATGGACAAGGCCCGCTCCTGCGCCAACAACTGCATCTTCTGCTTTGTGGACCAGATGCCGCCTGGCATGCGGGAGACCCTCTATTTCAAGGACGACGACGCCCGGCTCTCCTTTCTGATGGGCAACTACATCACCCTGACCAACCTGTCGGAGCGGGAGCAGCAGCGGATTATAGACCTGCACATCTCGCCCATCAACATCTCGGTCCACGCCACCGATCCGGCCCTGCGCACCGAGATGCTAAAGAACCGGAACGCCGGGAAGTGCCTGGAGCAGATGAAGCGGTTTGCCCAGGCGGGCATCACCATGAACTGCCAGATTGTCTCCTGTCCCGGCGTCAACGACGGACCGGCTCTGGAGCGCACCCTCAATGATCTGGCCGGTCTCTACCCCCAGGTGAACAGCATCTCGGTGGTGCCCGTGGGGCTGACCAAATTCCGGGCAGGGCTGTGCCGTCTGGACGGCTACACGGAGGAGACCGCCGGGGCGGTGCTGGACCAGGTGGAGGCTTTCTCCAAGCGGTGCATGGACAAGCTGGGCACGTCCCTGGTCTGGTGCTCCGACGAGTTCTACCTGAAGGCGGGCCGCCCCCTGCCCGAGGATGAGTACTATGAGGACTACACCCAGCTGGAGAATGGCGTGGGTATGCTCCGTCTGCTGGCGGTGGAGTTCCGGGGGGCCATGTTTGCCCTGGAGGGGGACGAGACCCCGCCGCCCTTTGCAGTGGCCACCGGCGTGTCCGCCGCGCCCCACATCGCCGCCCTGCTGGAGAAGCTCCGGGCCCGCTGTCCCGGTGTGCGGGGCACGGTTTATCCCGTGGTAAACCACTTCTTCGGCGAGACCATCAATGTGGCCGGGCTGATCACCGGACAGGATCTGATTGCCCAGCTGAAGGGGAAGGACCTGGGAGAGCGCCTGCTTATCCCGGCCAATATGCTCCGCTCCGGCGAGCAGGTGTTCCTGGACGACGTGACGGTGGCTCAGGCGGAGGCGGCGCTGGGAGTGCCCATTGTACCGGTGGAGCAGGACGGCGGCGCTCTGCTGGACGCCATGCTGGGGCTGGACGGCCCCGGACCCCAGCCGGGCCCGGCTCTGGGCGGCGGCGAGGAGTTCTACTGCTATAACCCCGGCGCCGGAAGATAAACCGATGATTGACAGGGAAGAGGGCACAGTCCCTGCCCCTGAGAGAGGTGTGATATTTGATGAAGCCCCTGGTAGCAATTGTGGGCCGCCCCAACGTGGGCAAGTCCATGCTCTTCAACCGACTGGTAGGTCAGCGGCTGTCCATTGTGGAGGACACCCCGGGCGTCACCAGAGACCGGATCTACGCCGAGTGCGAGTGGCGGAACCGGAAGTTCGACATTGTGGATACCGGCGGTATCGAGCCCAACACTGACAGCGAAATTCTCAGCTTCATGCGGGAGCAGGCCGAGATCGCCATCCGCAACGCCGACGTGACCGTCTTTGTCTGCGACATCAAGAGCGGCCTCACCGCCTCGGACCAGGAGGTGGCCAACATGCTGCTCCGGTCCGGCAAGCCTGTGGTGCTGGCGGTCAATAAGATGGACCAGGTGGGTATGACCAACCCGGACATCTACGAGTTCTATAACCTGGGCCTGGGCGACCCCATCGCGGTCTCCGCCGTCCATGGCCACGGCACCGGCGACCTGCTGGACGCCTGCTTCCAGTACTTCCCCCCGGAGGACCAGGCGGAGGAGCAGGACGACGTAATCAAGGTGGCGGTTATCGGCAAGCCCAATGTGGGCAAGTCCTCCCTCATCAACCGGATTCTGGGTGAGGAGCGGGTGATCGTCTCCAACATGGCGGGCACAACCCGGGACGCCATTGACAGCTACTATGAGAACGACAAGGGCAAATATATCCTCATCGACACGGCGGGCATGCGGAAAAAGTCCAAGGTGGACGACCGGATTGAGAAGTTCTCGGTGCTCCGGGCTACCATGGCCATTGAGCGGTGCGATGTGTGCCTGATCATGATCGACGCCCAGGAGGGGGTCACCGAACAGGACACCAAGGTGGCCGGTCTGGCCCATGAGGCGGGCAAGGCCTGCATCATCGTGGTCAACAAGTGGGACGCCATCGAGAAGGACGACAAGACCATGGACAAGATGCGGCAGGACGTCCGCCGGGATCTGGCCTACATGACCTACGCGCCCATCCTCTTCATCTCCGCCAAGACCGGCCAGCGGGTGGAGCGGCTCTTTGAGCTTATCAACTATGTCAACGACCAGGCCTCCCTGCGCATTACCACCGGCATGCTGAACACGGTACTGGCCGACGCCACCGCCCGGGTCCAGCCCCCCACGGACAAGGGCCGCCGGCTGAAGATCTACTATATGACCCAGGTGGGGATCAAGCCGCCCCACTTCGTGGTCTTCTGCAACGACGCTCAGCTGTTCCACTTCTCCTATCAGCGCTATATCGAGAACCAGATTCGAAACACCTTCGGCCTGGAGGGCACCCCTGTGGTGCTGACCGTGCGCCAGAAGGGCGATAAGGAGGATTAAAGCATGGAGCCTACTTCGATGAGCGGAGAGATATTCCAGAATAACCTCTTACTCGCGGGGGTATTCCTGGCAGTGGCGGTAGCAGCCTATTTCTGCGGCTGCTTCAACGGCGCGGTCATCGTCTCCAAGTATATCCTGCGGGACGACGTCCGTAAGCACGGCAGCGGCAACGCAGGCCTGACCAATTTCTACCGAACCTTCGGCGGCCCGCTGACCCTGGTGGTCATTCTCACCGATGTGCTGAAGGCCATTGTGGCTGTGTGGATCGGAACGGCAGTTATCGGGATGGTCACAGGTGGCTGGATGGGCCCGGTTCTGGGCAAGTACTGGGCGGGTACCTTCTGCCTGATTGGACATATGTTCCCCTGCATGTTCCAGTTCAAGGGCGGCAAGGGAATTCTCTCCGGCGGTACCATCGCCATCATGATTGACTGGCGGGTGGCCCTGGTGGTGTGGGGCGGCTTCCTGGTGCTGGCCATTGTCACCAAGTGGGTGTCCCTGGGCTCCTGCTGGGCGGGCCTGTCCTTTCCATTTGTGAGCTGGTTTGTCTATCAGGACCTGATTATCCTGCTGCTGTCCATCGTCTGCGGCGGCCTGATTCTCTGGAAGCACCGGGGCAATATCAAGCGCATCCTTAAGGGCGAGGAGTCCAAGTTCAGCTTCCACCATAAAAAATAGCGCTCTGCGTTATTTTTACGCGCATAGGGGCGCAATGCGCCCCTGATACCGGAAAATATGCCTGGCAGCGCCCGTACATGGGAGCGGCGGGGCGCCAATCAAGGAGGTCAATGAGATGAAAATTGCGGTTCTTGGTTCCGGCGGCTGGGGCACGGCCCTGGCTATGGTCCTGCTGGAGAACGGCCACGACGTGACACTCTGGTCCTATAGTGAGGACGAATCCAAGGTGCTGCGGGAGACAGGGGAGAACCCCATGCTCAAAGGCGTGGCGCTTCCCGAGACCCTGAAGCTCACCAGCGATATGGCCTGTGTCAAGGGCTGCGGCGCGGTGGTCCTGGCCACGCCCTCCTTTGCCGTCCGTGAGACCGCCCGGAAGCTGTCCGCCCTGCTCGAGCCGGAGACCATCCTGATCTCGGTCTCCAAGGGCATTGAGAAGGACACATCCCTTACCCTGACCCAGGTCATTGCATCCGAGGTAGGGGAGAAGTTCAAGATTGTTGCCCTCTCCGGGCCCTCCCACGCTGAGGAGGTGGGCCGCCGCGTGCCCACAACCGTGGTGGCGGCATCCCGGGACCAGGCGGCCGCCGAGCTGGTACAGGACCTGTTTATGAACCCCCGCTTCCGGGTGTATGCCTCCGACGATGTGGTGGGCGTGGAGCTGGCCGCGGCACTGAAGAACGTCATTGCCCTCTCCGCCGGCGTGTGCGACGGTATGGGCTTCGGCGACAACACCAAAGCCGCCCTGATGACCCGGGGCCTGTCTGAGATCGCCCGCCTGGGCGAGGCGCTGGGCGGCCGGAAGGAGACCTTTGCCGGTCTGGCCGGCGTGGGCGACCTGATTGTCACCTGCACCTCCATGCACTCCCGCAACCGCCGCTGCGGCATCCTCATCGGCAAGGGCACCCCGGTGCCCGAGGCGGTGAAGGAGATTGGCGCCGTGGTGGAGGGCTATTACGCCGCTGCCACTGCCAAGACCCTGGCGGACAAGACCGGCGTGGAGATGCCCATCACCGAGGCCGCCTACCAGGTGCTCTACCACGGCAAGGACCCCAGAGCGGTGATCACCGAGCTGATGACCCGGGCCAAAAAGCATGAGATTGAGGAAAGCTGGGTGTAAAGCCTTCTTGCTTGCATAACAGCCGCGCCGGAATATTCCGGCGCGGCTGTTATTTTATCCGGCATGTCTGCTCTGGCTCGCGCCGTCCGGCGGCGATCAGGGCGAGGTTATCTCCCAGGGCGGTAAAGAATGCGGCGGTCAATACCAGATCATCGTCAGAGAGGCCGCGGGACAGCTGGGCGGACACCAGAGCAGCCAGAACAGGCATCAGTTCACCGGAGGAACGATGGCACTTTGACAAGGCGGCGCCTCCTCTCCGGTATCATTCTACGCCGCGGGGCGGAAAAGGAACCAAAAAAGAGCCTGATGCCTGCAATTTCTCACAGGGCCGACTCTTTAGAAGCGAAAAATGTGACAAGCAAAAATACTTGTCATCTTTCTTTTTCAGCCCGTCCCGGATCTGACCTTTTTTGAACGGCCCGGCCGATATAATAGTGTCTGCTGAGCGATTCGGAGAGGGGGTATGGCATGACGGTCGTATACATAGACTCCCTGTTTCTTCTCAATTTTGTGGTCAACTATCTGCTGCTGCTGGCGGCGGCCCGGCTGTCCGGCGCGGTCATCTGCCGTCCGGCTCTGGCGGCCGGGGCGGCCCTGGGCGGCGGGTATGCCGCGGCGCTCTTTCTGCCCGGCATGGGCTTTCTGCTCCATCCATTGTGCAAGCTGGGTGCGGCAGTGCTCATGCTGCTGTGCGCCTTTGGGCGCAGCAGGCGGCTGCTGCGGACGGGGCTGATTTTCTTCGCGGTGGCGGCGGCCTTCGGCGGCGGGATTTTCGCCATAGAGCTGCTGGGCGGCAGGGGACTGAGCCTGAAAAACGGCATCTTCTATTCCGCCATGGACCTGAAACGAATCCTTCTGTCTGCGGCGGGCTGCTATGTGGTCATCAGTCTGGTGCTGCGGCGGACGGGGGGACACAGCACGGCCCGGCGGGAATTGGCGCCTGCGGTGGTGACGCTGTGGGAGCGGAAGGCCATGCTGACGGCCCTTGTGGACACAGGAAATACCCTCACCGACCCGGCCACCAACCGGCCCGTCATGGTGGCGGAAGGGGAGAAGCTGTCCAGCCTCTTTCCGGCGGATGCGGCCCCCGGCCCGGAGGAGCTGGCGGACCCGGTGTCCGCCCTGGAGCACATGGCGGCGGGGCCGCTCCGGAGCCGGTGCCGCCTGCTGCCCTATCAGGCGGTGGGCGTGGAATGCGGCATGCTCCTTGCCATCCGGATGGATCGGGTCCAGGTGGGGACGGAGGACTACGGGGGTATTCTGGTGGCATTGTCCCCAAACCGCCTGTCGGACGGCGGGGGATACAGCGCCCTGATCGGAGCCTGAGGGCCCGAAACAGAGAGGGAGGATGGAGTATGACAGGATGGAAGCTGCGCTGGTATGTCCGCATTCAGCGTATCCTGGCCCGGCTGGGGGTAAAGCTGCCGGGGAAGATCATGTACATCGGAGGGAGCGACACCCTGCCGCCTCCGCTCTCCAAGATGGAGGAGGCGGAGCTCATCGCCCGGCTGGACGGGGGGGAGGAGACGGTCAAATCCCAGCTCATTGAGCGGAACCTGCGGCTGGTGGTGTACATTGCCCGCCGGTTTGAAAACACCGGCGTGGGCATTGAGGACCTGATCTCCATCGGCACTATCGGGCTCATCAAGGCCATCAACACCTACAAGCCCGCCAAAAACATCAAGCTGGCCACCTACGCCTCCCGGTGCATTGAGAACGAGATTCTGATGCACCTGCGTAAGACGGCCGGCCTCCGAAGCGAGGTGTCCTTTGACGAGCCGCTGAACACCGACTGGGACGGCAACGAGCTGCTGCTCTCCGACATTCTGGGCACGGAGAGCGACGTGGTGATGAAGCCCATTGAGGACGACGTGGACCGCCAGCTTCTGCTGGAGGCCATGGAGAAGCTGGACGGCCGTGAGAAGCAGATCATCACCATGCGCTTCGGCCTGGACGGCAGGCCGGAGCGCACCCAGAAGGAGGTGGCCGACCTGCTGGGCATCTCCCAGTCCTACATCTCAAGGCTGGAGAAGCGGATCATCTCCCGGCTGAAGAAGGAGATTCTGAAAATGCTGTAACAGCCCGGGTCCCTGCCGTAAGAGCAGGGACCCGGGCTGTTACAGGGAGCTCAGGAGCCGGAGTAGAAATCGCACCAGGGGCGCAGGGTGCAGTCGGCGCACGCGGGTCCCCGGGCCATGCAGACTGCCCGTCCGTGGAGCACCAGCCGGTGGCAGAAGTCGTTGGACTCCTCCGGCGGCAGCACCTCCCGCAGCTGCTTTTCCACCTTGACCGGGTCCTTGCTGCCGTCGGTCAGGCCCAGGCGGCCGGAGAGACGGATACAGTGGGTGTCCGCCACCACCACGCCGGGCTTGTGGTACACGTCGCCCAGAATCAGGTTGGCGGTCTTGCGGCCCACGCCGGGCAGGCGGAGCAGGTCCTCCATGGTGTCGGGCACCACGCCGCCGTACTCGTCCAGCAGCATCCGGGAGGCGGCCACAATGTCCCGGGCCTTGGCCCGGAAAAAGCCGGTGGAGTGGATCAGCTCCTCCACCTCGCTGATGTCCGCATCGGCCAGAGCCTCCAGGGTGGGGAAGCGGCCGTAGAGGCCGGGGGTTACCTTATTGACCCGCTCATCGGTGCACTGGGCGGCCAGCCGGGTGGCAAAGAGGAGCTCGTGTGGCTTCTGGTAATCCAGGGAGCAGACGGCATCGGGGTAGCACTTTTTCAGTTCCTCCACAATGGACAGAACGTCCTGTTCAGACTTCATCGCATGATCACCTCAAAAAACATTTCCACTCAATTTGTCCGCCGAGAAAAGAAGATTGTAATTGGGGAAAAGATTCGCTATAATAACCCATATGGGATTTGGACAGATGTCCCCTGCGGCGTGCCGCGGCCGGCGTCTGGCGGCCCGCTGACCTCCTGAAGGCAGAGAGGGCGCGTCCCGATTAACGAAAAAACAGGGGGAGATCGTCATGGTAAAGGATATCATGGAATTTCTGGCCGCGCAAGACCCGGAAGTTGGGGCCGCCGTCCGGTCTGAGTACGACCGCCAGCGGAGAAACATCGAGCTCATCGCCTCCGAGAACTTTGTGAGCGAGGCGGTGCTGGCCGCGGCGGCCACGGTACTCACCAACAAGTACGCCGAGGGCTACCCCGGCAAACGGTACTACGGCGGCTGCCAGTGCGTGGACGTGGTGGAGAATATCGCCCGGGAGCGGGCCTGCAAGCTCTTCGGCGCGGAGCATGCCAACGTCCAGCCCCACAGCGGCGCCAACGCCAACTACGCCGTCTATCAGGCCCTGTGCAATCTGGGGGACACGGTCCTGGGCATGGACCTGTCCAACGGCGGCCACCTGACCCATGGCTCTCCCGTCAACTTCTCCGGCAAGAACTATAACATCGTGGCCTACGGCATCAACGACCAGGGTTACATCGACTACGACCAGGTCCGGGATATGGCCAAGAAGCACAGGCCCAAGATGATTCTGGCCGGCGCCTCCGCCTATCCCCGCTTCATCGACTACAAGACCTTTGCCGACATCGCCCATGAGGTGGGGGCCTATCTGTTCGTGGACATGGCCCACGTGGCCGGCCTCATCGCCGTCGGCCTCCATCCCAATCCCGTGCCCTACGCCGACGTGGTCTCCACCACCACCCACAAGACCCTCCGGGGCCCCCGGGGCGGCATGATCCTTTGCAAGGAGGAGCTGGCCAAGAAGATTGACTCCGCCATCTTCCCCGGCAGCCAGGGCGGCCCCCTGGAGCACATCATCGCCGCCAAGGCGGTGGCCCTGGGCGAGGCCATGAAGCCCGAGTTCAGGGCCTACCAGGAGCAGGTGCTCCGCAACGCCAAGGCCATGGCCGGGGCCCTGATGGAGTCCGGCTTTGACTTGGTCTCCGGCGGCACGGACAACCATATGATGCTGGTGGACCTGCGCAAGGCGGGCGTCACCGGCAAGGAGCTGGAGCACCGGCTGGACGAGGTGAACATCACCGTCAACAAGAACGCCATCCCCAACGACCCGGAGAAGCCCTTTGTCACCAGCGGCATCCGGGTGGGTGTGCCCGCCGCCACCACCAGAGGCTTCGACGAGGAGGACATGAAGGTGGTGGGCAAGCTCATCTGGCAGGCCGCCACCGACTTTGAGGCCCAGGCCGACGCCATCCGGGCCAAGGTGGCCGAGCTGACCGCCAGGCATCCCCTGTACGAATAAGCGTCCATAACAGCGCCGCCCGGATATGCTCCAGGCGGCGCTCTCTTTACATATCAAGGATAACCGGCCCAGTGGTCCACTCCAGCCCGCAGGGGCGGGGCAGGGGAGAGCACAGGGCGTACAGGTCGGTGCACCGTGCCTCCAGCTCGAAGAGCTGCCGGGCGGGCCGGGGCAGCCGCCTGGCGTGGGCGCTTTTCACCAGGATGGGCAGGGCAGCGCACTTCTCCATGTTCCGGAGCAGAGCCTGCCCCCGGCGGTTGAAGCCCAGCACCCTCAGGTAGGGAGGGGAGGCGGGGCGGTCAGCGGCGGTCAGGCCCAGGAAGGCCCACAGCACCAGCCGACGGATTCTGGCGTGGGTGTACCGTTTGGTCTTGGCGGCGGCGCAGAACGCCTCGATGGAGCAGCTGGCTTTGACGGCTTCTGTCAGCCGATGTGGCAGTCCTTCAGCAGCGCCGCTGTCCGGCAGGGCGGCAAAGTCCGCCTCGTCCATGGTGCGCAGCCTGGCCAGCACCGCCCGCTCACACTGTTCCAGACCGGCGGGGCAGCGGCCCTGCTCCGCCTCCCGGGAGAGGAGGGCCAGGGTGGAGGGGGGCAGGTAGCGCCCGGCCTCCTCCCACCGGCCGTCCTTCAGCATGGCGCGGACAGCGGAGGCCGAGGCGAAACCGTCCGCCGGGGCGGCGGCGTCATGCCCGGCGCCCACCCGGGCCACGGCCAGAGGGGCGATGGGGGAGCGGAGCAGCTTCAGCGCCTTCAGGTACTCCACGGCCAGGTTGTTGTTTGGGGTGCTCAGGCAGCTGGCCGCCGGACCGATGAGACGCTCCGCCGCCGTCTGCCGGGCCACGGGGAAGGACACGCCCCGGGCCAGATCCTCCCGTAGCAGGTCCCGGTGAGCGTCGGTGAGCAGGCAGTCCGCCGCGGCGGACAGAGCGGCGGCATCCCCGCTCTCGCAGCCGAAGGACAGCACGTCCACCACGCCGGTAGCCGCCAGCAGGGCCACCGCTCCCTGGGCGAAGGACTCCGCCGACGCGGCCGCCCACACGGTGGGCAGTTCCAGTACCAGGTCGGCCCCGCCCAGAAGGGCGCACTCCGCCCGCCGCCGCTTGTCCATGGCGGCGGCCTCGCCCCGCTGGACAAAGTTTCCGCTCATCACGCAGACAATACCGGCGTCTCCGCCCAGAAGCCGTCTGGTTTCGGCGATATGCCAGCCATGCCCCAGATGAAAAGGGTTATATTCCGCCACAATACCGGCAACCTGCATGAATTTCCCTCCGAAAGAAAGAATTCTTCAATTTGATGCAAAAAAGGTGTTGTCCTTTTGGGACAAAGGGGATAAAATAGAATATGCTTATTCTACTACGGAATCATCCTGCCCGCAAGGCGGAGAACGATTTGCAAAAGGAGAGACAAGTTACATGAAGGTACTCGTCATCAACGCAGGAAGCTCTTCCCTGAAATATCAGCTGATGGACCCGGCCACCCGGGACGTGCTGGCCAAGGGCCTGTGCGAGCGCATCGGCATTGACGGCCGCCTGACCCACAAGGTGCCCGCCAAGGACCAGAAGTTTGAGGCTGAGATCCCCATGCCCACCCACGCCGAGGCCATTGAGGCGGTGCTGCAGGCCCTGACCGACAGCGACCACGGCGTCATTGCCAGCATGGACGAGATTGACGCTGTGGGCCACCGCGTGCTGCACGGCGGCATGGCCTTTACCGAGAGCTGCATCATTGATGACGCCTGTATCGAGGCCATCAAGGAGTGCATCCCCCTGGGCCCCCTGCACAATCCCGCCAACCTGATGGGCATCGAGGCCTGCCAGAAGGTCATGCCCAGCAAGCCCCAGGTGGCCGTGTTCGACACCGCCTTCCACATGACCATGCCCGAGAAGGCCTACACCTACGCCATCCCCTACGAGTACTATGAGAAGGACAAGGTCCGCCGCTACGGCTTCCACGGCACCTCCCACCGCTATGTCTCCGCCCGGGCCGCCGCCCTCATGGGCCGCGATCCCAAGGGCCTGAAGCTCATCTCCTGCCACCTGGGCAACGGCTCCTCCCTGGCCGCCATTGTGGACGGCAAGTGCGTGGACACCACCATGGGCCTTGGCCCTCTGGCCGGCGTGCCCATGGGCACCCGCGCCGGCGACATGGACGCCACCATCCTGGAGTACCTGATGGGCCGGTACGGCTATGACATCAAGGAGATGCTCAACATCCTGAACAAGAAGTCCGGTGTGCTGGGCATTTCCGGCGTGTCCTCCGACTTCCGCGACCTGGAGAGTGCCGCCGCCGAGGGCAACCACCGCGCCCGCCTGGCTCTGGACGTGTTCTACTATGACGTGAAGAAGTATATCGGCGCCTATGCCGCCGCCATGGGCGGTGTGGACGGCATCATCTTCACCGCGGGCGTGGGCGAGAACGCCGCCGGCACCCGTATGGCCATTGCCTCCGGCCTGGAGTACATGGGCGTGAAGATGGACGAGGAGAAGAACAACACCCGGGGCAAGGAGGCCATTATCTCCGCCGACGACTCCAAGGTGACCGTCATGGTCATCCCCACCGACGAGGAGCTCATGATCGCCTCCGATACCGCCGAGATCGTCTCCAAGCTGTAAAAGAAACAGCATTTTGGACATATCTGACAGGAGCGGGACCGCATAACGGTCCCGCTCCTCAGCGTGTCGAAAAACCTCGGTTGAACAGAATCCGCCTGTGTCGGGGTGGGGGAGCGCGAGGGGGCAGCCGCCCGCCTCGCGTGGAATCGAATGCCCCGCAATG
>CAJFTA010000040.1 GCA_904419835.1 uncultured Pseudoflavonifractor sp.
TCGCTGCCCACAACCGCCGTTCTAACAACTTCCCTATGAGGCCGCTTGGCTGGCTTTCTCCTTGCGAATTCGCCGTCCAATTTGTTTGACAAACCTACAACCTCTACCAGGCCGTCCGGGAAATTTCTCTTGTCCTGTCCGATTTTTCAGGGTATAATGATAAAGTATGCCGTGCCATCCGTTCAGTCTGCAAGGGGAGTGAGTGCCATGGCCCGATATGGGTTTATTCATGACAAGCTGGAAATCAAATTTCTGGTGCTCTATATTATGTCCCGGGCCGCCGCTCCTCTGGACTTCTCCACCCTGACAGATCTGACCCTCATCGACGAGGGCGTGGATTACTTTGACTTCGCCGAAGCTGTGGCGGAGCTGGTGGAGAGCGGCCATCTGGAGCTGACCGAGGACGGCCGCTACGTGATCACCGAAAAGGGCAAGAAGAACGGTATGGTCTGTGAGAGCAGTCTTCCCTACTCCGTGAAGAGCAAATGCTCCCGCAGGCTGGTGGAGCTCAACGCCGAACTGCGGCGGGACGCGCAGGTCCGGGCCCAGATTCTCCCCCGGGAGGAGGACGGCACCTGTACCCTCCGCCTCTCTCTGGACGACGGCGCGGGCAACCTGCTGACCGTGGAGCTGCTCTCCCCCTCCGAGGACCAGGCCGAACGGCTGGCCGAGGGCTTCCGCTCCCATCCCGAGCAGGTCTATAACGGAATTCTGGGCGTGCTGCTCAGAGAGGCGGACGCGGCAGAGGCCAAAGAAAAGGATTCATAAATGATGTCAGAGCCTGTGATATTCGGCTTTCCCCTCTCGCTGCTCTTCCTCTATTTTGTCATCTACGCTTTCCTGGGCTGGATCCTGGAGACCGTCTACTGCTCCGTCCGTGAGCGGCGGTTCGTGGCCCGGGGGTTTCTCTACGGCCCCGTCTGTCCCATCTACGGCGTGGGCGTATTGATGATGCTGTGCTGGTTTACTCCCTTTACCGGCCGTCCCCTCCTCTTCTACGTGGTGGCCACCGTATGCATGTCCGCGTGGGAGTACCTGGTAGGCTGGCTGCTGGAGACCACCACCCACATCAAATACTGGGATTACAGCAACAGAAGATTCAACCTGCACGGCCGGATCTGCCTCTCCATCTCCCTGACCTGGGGCGTGCTGGCCTACCTGGTCATCTTCTGGATTCACCCTGTGGTGGCCGGGCTGATAGAGAGGCTGCCCGCCTTCACCATCCACGTGGCCATCGGTGTGTTGCTGGTGCTCCTACTGGCCGACGCGGCCGCCACCATCCGCGAGCTGGCCCTGCTCACCGCCATGCTGCGGAAGCTGACCCGGATGGGCGAGGAACTGCAGGTCCAGCTGGCCCTGAGCCGTGCGGAGCTATCCGACCGGCTGGACGAGGCCAGAGAGGCCATCAGCGGCAAACTGGACGGTGCGAAGGAGTCTATCTCCGATAAGCTGGACGAGGCAAAGGAATCCATCAGCGGCCGCCTGGATGGCGCCCGGGAGAGCCTGTCCGATCGTATCGACACCGCCCTGGACGGCACGGAGGCCGATCTGGCCGCGCTGGGCAGACGGTACATTGAGCTGCTGCGCAAGGCGGAGCGCCAGACCCGTCACCTGCGCTACGTCTACCGGGGGATGTCCTCCTCCACCCTGTCCACAGCCCTCTCCCAGCTCTCCGAGGCCGGCCGCCGGGCCATGTCGGAGCGGGTTCAGCGCCGGAACCGGCGGCGCGCCCGGCGCCGGGACAGGAAGCACCGGGAAGATGTATGATATTGCCCGGCGGATTGTCCGGGGTTGACAATCCGCCGGGCTTTCGCTATACTGTACTTATCTTGATTACGATTGGAGCTGGGAAGATGCGCAAGTAACCTTCTGTTTTTCCGGAATGCACAGCCGGGCAGGTTTTCGCCTGCTCTGTTTTGCTGTGGGCCGGGCAGGAGGAAATCTTGCTGTGTCTTCCCTGTTTTCCTACCGTCACCGCACGGTATGGACGCAGGGGTTTTCTCCTGCGTCCATTTTTGTTATGCAACGGCATGGCAAACCCGGCCATGTGCCGCTTTCAGCGGCACGGCCATAAAATCACAGCGCATGGGCCGGGACGGCCCATATGCGCATAGACTTCATGCGCCGCAGACCCTTGCCTGCTTTCACGGCGCGCTCCCGGCGCATGGAGTTTATTTTCTGTGAGGTGACGTATATGTCTCTGATTCAGATTACCGATCTGACCTTTGCCTACGACGGCAGCTGGGACAACGTGTTTGACCACGCCTCCCTCCAGCTGGACACGCGCTGGAGGCTTGGGCTGGTGGGACGCAACGGGCGGGGTAAGACCACCCTGCTCCGGCTGCTGATGGGCAAATATGAATACGCCGGCGCCATCTCCGCCTCTGTGACCTTTGACTACTTCCCCTTTCCCGTGCCCCGCCCGGAGCGGGACGCCATGGAGGCGGCGGAGGAACTGCTGCCCGAGACCGAGAGCTGGGAGCTCTACCGGGAGCTCTCCGCACTGGAGATGGACCCGGAGATTCTCTTCCGCCCCTTCTCCTCCCTCTCCAACGGAGAGCAGACCAAGCTGCTGCTGGCCGTCCTCTTCCTGCGTCCCAACCGGTTCCTGCTGCTGGATGAGCCCACCAACCACCTGGACCTGGAGGGCAGGCAGGTGGTGAGCCGCTACCTGGGCCGGAAGCAGGGCTTTATCCTGGTCTCCCACGACCGGGCCTTTCTGGACGGCTGCGTGGACCATATCCTCTCCATCAACAAGCAGAATTTCGACCTTCAGCAGGGGAACTTCTCCTCCTGGTGGGAGAACAAGCAGCGCCGGGACCAGTGGGAGCGCTCGGAAAATGAAAAGCTCCGCCGGGACATCGCCCGTCTGGACGCCGCCGCCCGCCGGGCCTCCGCCTGGTCGGACAAGGCGGAGTCCGCCAAATTCGGTACCGGCTGTGCTGACCGGGGTTTTGTGGGCCACCGGGCGGCCAAGGTGATGAAGCGCGCCAAGGCGGCAGAGAACCGCCGCCGGGAGGCCGCCGAGGAGAAGAGCGCCCTGCTGAAAAACATCGAGTAGGCGCCGCCGCTGAAGCTCCATCCCCTCTCCCACCCCAAACAGCGCCTGGTGGAGGCGGACCATCTGGCCGCCGACTACGGTCTGGGGCCGGTGTGCGCCCCGGTGTCCTTCTCCCTCATGCAGGGGGAACGGCTGGCCCTGACCGGCCGCAACGGCACGGGCAAGTCCAGTCTGCTCCGGCTGGTGTGCGGCGAGGAGCTTCCCCACACCGGGACGCTGTCCCTGGCCTCCGGGCTGGTGGTGTCCGTGGCGCCCCAGGACCCGTCCTTCCTCCGGGGAGACCTGACCAGCTTCGCCGCAGAGAGCGGCATCGACGAGACCCTGTTCAAGACCATCCTGCGGAAGCTGGACTTCTCCAGATCCCAGTTTGAAAAGGACATGGCCGGTTACAGCGCCGGGCAGAAGAAAAAGGTACTGCTGGCCCGCAGTCTGTGCCAGAGCGCCCACCTCTACGTCTGGGACGAGCCTCTCAACTATGTCGACCTGTTCTCCCGGATGCAGCTGGAGCAGCTCATTCTGGAGTACCGCCCCACCATGCTGCTGGTGGAGCACGACCGCAGCTTCCTGGACGCCGTGGCCACCAGAGTCGTGCACCTGGAACGGAGGGAGTCAAGATGAGCTATGACGCGCTGGAGGAGATGTCCGCGTTTTTCAGCCGCCGCTGCAGCATTTACGACACTGTTCACCCGGCCACCATTGACGGCGGCCCGGAGAGCAAGCAGGTGCCCGCCCGCTGGCTCCCGGAGGGCACCTGCCGCCTTCTGGACCTGGGGGTGGGGACCGGGCTGGAGCTGGAGGCTGTGTTCCGGCGCTTTCCGGACGTGCGGGTGACCGGCTTGGACATCTGCGGCGATATGCTCGCCGTCCTGCGGGAGAAATACCCGGGCAGGCGTCTGGAGCTGCACCAGGCCAGCTATCTGGACTATGACTTCGGCTCCGGCCGTTACGACGCCGCCCTCTCCGTCATGTCCCTCCACCACTATGCCCCCGCTGTCAAAACGGCGCTCTACCGCAGAATCTGCCGGGCCCTGAAACCCGGCGGGGTCTATGTGGAGTGCGACTATATGCTCTCTGAGCATGAGTACCAGAACCCGTTTGCCCAGGAGGCCCTTCTCTTCGCCCAGTACCGCAGGCTCCAGGAGGAGCAGCACCTGGACCCCGGACTGGAATACCATTTCGACACTCCCTGCGCCGTCCCCCACCAGAAGGAGATGCTGCTGGAGGCTGGTTTCCGCTCCGCCGAGGAGGTCTGGCGGAGGAAAAATACCGTGGTCCTTGTCGCCCGCGCGCCAACCGGGCCGGAGGACTGAGCAGACTTCGCCCCCAAAAAGAGGCCGGCAGCGGGCGCTCTCCTCCGCGCCCGCTGCCGGTCTGTTTTCTCTTTCAGCTTACGGTATAGCTGCCCCGAACCAGCACCTTCACCGCGTTCTGGGCGGTAAAGCCGCGGCCCTCGATGGTGGCCATGTACAGGTGGTTCTTCACCAGGGCCTGCCCGTTCTCCAGCGTACCGCCGTCGGTCATGTCGATCAAACCGGGGGCCGTGTCGGTGAAGCACACCGCGCTGCCCACCCGGAGCATGATCTCGCAGCCCACGCCCGCCGTCAGCTTCTGCCCGGCGGCCACGTCCACCACCGCAAAGGCCGCCGGCTGCCCGCTGCCGCCGCCGGCCTGGGCCAGCTTGTCCTCCACGGCCTTGGTGTAGTCCTGGATGGCCTGGTCCAGCTCCTTCTTCAGGGCGGCTTCCCGCTCGGTCAGCTTGGTCTCCACCTGGTTCATAATCTCAGGGGTGGCCTTTTGGGTCAGATAGCTCAGGGTCACCAGGGGGTCGGACTGGGTGCCCTGCTGCCCGGCGGCAAAGGCCACGCCCAGCAGGGTCACGGTCACCAGGCCGCCGGCCATTACTTTGGTGAGAAGGGTGTGCTTCTTCATGGCGTCCTCCTATGTATCATGGTTTCTGCCGCGCGGGCCGCACCGGCTTCTGTGGGCCGGAGGCGGCCCGCGCGCTTTCTCTCTCCGGCCGGCTGCACTTAGACCATCTGCTGGGGATGCAGCCCAAAGCTCACCGCAATGGCGCTGTCCACCCGCTGCATCTGTTCCTCATCCAGCCTGCCCATGTGCTCTCTCAGCCGCTTCTTGTCCAGGGTGCGGATCTGCTCCAGCAGCACCACGGAATCCCTGGGAAGCCCATAGCTTCTGGCTGAGATATCAATGTGGGTGGGGAGCCGGGCCTTCCCTGTCTGAGAGGTGATGGCCGCGGCAATCACGGTGGGGCTGTGCCGGTTTCCGGTGTCGTTCTGCACGATCAGGACCGGACGGACGCCCCCCTGCTCACTGCCCACCACGGGACTCAGGTCGGCATAAAAAATATCTCCTCGTTTTACGCTGTTATCCACAAAAGCTCACACTCCGCGGTCTGATAGTCACCGGCGTCACATCCCTCTGAGGACCCGACACTCAGTACTATGATTCTCCCACGGGGCGGCGGGATTTATACACGGGCGGCGAAAAAAGCGCGTGTTCCGCACCCCTCCCCCGTCCATCCGGACGGTTCTCCCCCGATCCAGTTTATGCGCGAAGCGCGCAGGCGTGCGAAGCAGCCCGGATGGACCGGAGCAAGGGCGCGAAACCGAAGAGCCGCATTACGGCTCTGTTTCAAGCCCGCGCCGGAGGGAAGCCGGGCGTCGCGCAGCCGCCGGAGCGTGACACGAAGCGCGCAGGCGTGCGGCGCAGGCAGCTGGACGGGGCCCCCGGGGAAGCACGAAGTGCTTTTCCGGGGAAAGGACGAGCAGCGGAGCGAACGAGCTTTGCCGCATGAGGCAAAGTGAGCGATGCGGAGCTTGCGAGGACGCGCGGAGCAAGGGCGCGAAACCGAAGAGCCGCATCGCGGCTCTGTTTCAAGCCCGCGCCGGAGGGAAGCCGGGCGTTGCGCAGCCGCCGGAGCGTGACAAGAAGCGCACAGGCGTGCGAAGCAGGCAGCTAAGACCCGGAGCAGAGCAAACGGACCGAAGGCCCCCCCAGGGGCCGCAGGCCGGCTTGCGCAGTCGGAGGGGCTTAGATGCCGTCGCGCAGCCGCCGGAGCGTGACAAGAAGCGCGCAGGCGCGGGCCTCAGACATCTAAGGCCGGGCTACAAAGCGCCGGGCGCGGCTTACTCCACATACACCCGGGGCACCCGCTCGGAGACAGCGCAGAGCAGCTCATACTGTATGGTTCCCGCCCGTTCCGCCGCGGCCTCCACGGTGACGGTCTCGCCGCCGTCGCTGCCGTAGACGGTGGCCACGTCGCCGGGCCGGACGCCGGGGATATCGGTCACGTCCACCATGCACATGTCCATGCACACCCGGCCCACCACCGGAGCCCGCTGTCCCCGGACCAGCATCTCCAGTCCGTTGGAGCACAGGCGGGGCAGGCCGTCGGCGTAGCCGACGGGCACCACCGCCAGCAGGCTGTCCCGCTGAAGGGTGCAGGTGCGGCCGTAGCTGACGCAGGTGCCGGCAGGCAGGGCCCGGACCGCCGCAATGCGGCTCTTGAGCTCCATCACCGGGCGCAGGCCGGGGCCGTCCAGCCCCTCGCAGTCAGGGGCGGGATAGTGGCCGTAGAGGGCGATGCCCGGCCGGACCATGTCCAGATAGGTGCAGGGGTAGTGCAGCACAGCGCCGCTGTTGGCGCAATGGCGGATGGGGAATGTAACGCCCCGCTCCGCCAGCCGGTCCAGCACCGCCAGGAACCGGCTGAACTGGAGCATGGTATACGCCTCATTGCCGTCAGAGTCGGAGAAGTGGGTGAAAATCCCCTCCGCCTCCAGCCCGGGCAGGCGGCTGGCAATGGCCAGCTCCTCCACCGACGCGTCCATGTGGGCCTCGTCGCAGAGGAAGCCCAGCCGGGACATGCCGGTGTCCGCCTTCATGTGGACCTTCATGGTCTTTCCCGCCGCCACCGCCGCCGCCGAGAGGGCCCGTGCGGTCTCCAGGTCGGGTACGGTCTGGGTCAGGTCCAGCCGCAGCAGGTCGGCGGCGCACGCGCTGGGCGTGTCGCCCAGCACCAGGATGGGCGTCCTGACGCCCGCAGCCCGCAGCTCGGCCGCCTCATCCACGCAGGCCACCGCCAGGTACTCCGCCCCCAGCTCCTCCAGCCGCCTGGCCACAGGCACCGCGCCGTTGCCGTAGGCGTTGGCCTTCACCACCCCCAGGAAGCGGCACCCCTGTGGCAGCAGGGCCCGCAGAGCCCGGTAATTATGTTCCAGATTGGCAAGAGAGATCTCCCGCCAGGTTCTTGTCTGCAAACGTTCCATGTGTCAACCTTCTTTATTGGTGTGCCAAAAGTCCCTATCATTATAGCATTAACCTGTTATAAAGGAAAGATTAATCTGCCGTTCATAATTTAGCAATGATAAATCAAGCCGCTGCCGTTATAATATGGACAGTAAAACAAATCCAAACCCGACCAACATTTCTGTTTTGAGGAGGAATTTTATATGTTAGAAGATCTGGGTAAGGACCTGGCCAATATCGCCATGGCAGGTGTGGGCGCCGTTGCCATCCTGACCGAAAAGGCCGTGGAGGTAGGCAAGGTGTGCGCCGAGAAGGGGGCCGAGACCCTGGAGAAGGGCAAGGCCGCCAGCGAGGAGCTGCGCCGCAAGGGCGAGCAGGTGGCGGCTGAGCGCCGCGAGAAGGCCCGTCAGGAGTATCTGGAGAGCCTGGACGCCGCCGGACGCGAGGAGCTGCGCCGCAAGCTGGACGAGCTGGACGCCAAGGAGGCCGAAGAAAAGGCCGCCGCCGAGGCTGCTGCTGCCGCAGAGGCCGCCGAAAGCGCCGTGGAGGACAACGTCATCGACTTCAGCGGCGAGCGCAAGGACGACGGCCAGGGCGAGTAAGCCCCGCCGGACGCAATCCCATATGCAGACAGGAGGGCTGCCCCTGCGGGGGCAGCCCTCCTTCCACTTTCTCTAGGCCATCTGGAAATCTGAAAACACACACTGGAGGACTGTAAAGCCGTCCACCGCCATCTCTCCCCGGAGCAGGGCGTGGGTGGCGGTGTCAAACCAGACGGTGGTCTCGGCGCCGGTGCCCGGCTGGGCCTCCGGCGCCCGGTAGCACACCCGCAGGGCATCCTGTTCTCCCAGCTGCTCGACGCAGCATGCGGCAATAAAGCCCTCCCGTACCTGCCTGAGCAGGGCGGGCACCGCGTCCACCGGCGAGAGCCCCTCCTCCGACAGGGGCCCGGTCTCCAGCCGGACGCCGTCGTACTCCAGGGCGGTGTCCTCCTCCCCCACCCTTACGGTGATGCCTGCCACCTCCTCGGGGGCAGTCAGGGTGAGGGTGGTCCCCGCCTCCTGGTCCCAGGCCAGGGCCATGCCGTAGGTATAGACCCGCTCACCGTAGTCCGCCGTGACCTCCAGTCCGGCGGACAGGGCGGTCATGCCGATGTACTCCGTGCGAATCTCCAGCGCCAGCTCCTCCGCGCCCTGCCCTCTGCCG
The DNA here is from genome assembly GCA_904419835.1 of uncultured Pseudoflavonifractor sp. GTDB lineage: Bacteria > Bacillota > Clostridia > Oscillospirales > Oscillospiraceae > Pseudoflavonifractor. Next base: position 8,537 of record CAJFTA010000040.1, read on the forward strand.
CTGTCCCGGCCGCAGCCGGCCAGCAGCACAAGGACCAGGATTATCATCTGTGCACCGATTGCCCTCCGGCGCACAAGCCTCTCCTCCCTGTCCGATTACTTTGTCAGCTCCCGCATCACCCGGGGCAGCATGCGGATGATATCCGTGGGGGTCATGCTGTACTCCCCCATGGCCTGGGCGCACAGGTCCCCCGCCCGGCCATGAATCCATACCGCCAGGGGCACCGCCTCCCGGGGCGTGAAGCCCTGGCCCAGCAGGGACACCAGGATGCCGGAGAGCACATCTCCGCTGCCTCCCTTGGCCATGCCCGGGTTGCCGGTGGTGTTGATGTAGGCCGTCCCGTCGGGGAAGGCGGTGATGGTCCGGTGCCCCTTCAGCACCAGGCAGCAGCTGTGGGCCACCGCAAAGTCCCGGGCCGCAGCCAGCCGGTCCTCCCCGGGGAGGGCGCCCGTCAGCCGGGCAAACTCCCCGTCGTGAGGGGTGAGAATGGTGCAGGCGCCCCGGTCATCCAGTACATCCATATGCCCCGCCAGCGCATTTATTCCGTCGGCATCCAGCACCACGGGCAGGCTGGTCTCGGTCAGGACGCTGCGCACCACCGCCCCCACCGTATTGGAGTTCCCCAGGCCGGGGCCCAGCAGGCACACCCCCTGGCCGTTGAGCTTTTCCAGCAGCGGAATGGTGGCCCCCAGCTCCAGCCTGCCGTCTTTGCCGGCGGGCAGCGGATGGGGCATGGCCTCGTCCAGCTTGGCGGCCGCCACGGGCCAGATGGGGGCGGGCACCCCCACCGTCACCAGGCCCGCGCCGGTGCGCACCGCCGCCTGAGCCGCCAGCACCGGCGCGCCCGACAGTCCCACGCTGCCGCCCAGGATGTACACCCGGCCGAAGTCGCCCTTGTGGGCGTCCCGGGGCCGGACGGGCAGGGACACCCTGCTCCGGTCCACGCTGGTCACCGGGTAGGACTCCCGCTGGACCAGATCGGCGGGGATACCGATGTCCACCACCTCCAGCGTCCCGCAGCACAGGCCGCCCTTGCCCACAAAGTGCCCGGCCTTAGGCAGTGTAAAGGTAATTGTCTTTGCAGCGTTGACCGCCGTGCCCAGCACCCGGCCCGTGTCGGCCTCCACGCCGCTGGCGATGTCCACCGCCACCACCGGCACGCCGCAGGTGTTCATCATCTGCACCGCCGTCACCGCGTCTCCCCGCAGGTCGGTATTCAGGCCGATGCCGAAGAGGGCGTCCACCATCACGTCGGCCTCCAGGCTCCAGGCTGCAAACTGGGAATCAGAATCTGTAAAGTCCTCCAACTTTCCGCCGGACTGCTCCAGGCGGCGCTCCATCTCCCGGCAGTCGGGGCTCATCTTCTCCCGCTTGCCCACCAGGACGCAGCGCACCTCCCAGCCCATCTCCAGCAGGAAGCGGGCGGCGGCCACGCCGTCGCCGCCGTTATTGCCCGGGCCGCAGAACAGCACCGCCCGGCCGTCTGTCCTGCCCCCCGCCAGGTCGCTGACCGCACGGGCCACGGCGCAGGCCGCGGCCTCCATCAGCTGTACCGAGGGTATCCCCCGCTCCTCAATGGCTGTCCGGTCCATCTCCCGCATCTGCGCCGCTGTAGCAATATTCATCGCGGATCACGCTCCTCTTTTCTCTATCCCTGCTCCTCCGGCCTGCCGGAGGACGCGCTCTTGTGACGAAGCCCTGTCCGGCCCCTTCAACAGCGCTATTATAGGGCACTCGCCCCGTTCCGTCAATCGTCCCGGCAGGACTTTGCCCAATCGCCTCAAAACAGCGGCGCCAGGCGCAATTTCATCTTGCAATTTTCCCGGCAATGTGATATATTGTGCGGGAATAAAACGCGAGGAACAGGAAAATAGCGCGGAAGCTTCGGAGCAGAGAATGGCGGTCACCGGCTGAAAGCCGCCTGCGAGGCACGCGCTTGGTTCGCCTGGGAGCGGCCGCGGGGAAAGACGCGGACGGACTGCCATCCGTTACAGCGGCGTCAAGTGCGTGCGCGTCTGCGCGCGAATGCGGGTGGTACCGCGGAAGGTTTGCCTTTCGTCCCAAGCAATTGGGAGGAAAGGCTTTTTTGCTATGCAAAAGCATAGCAAAAAAGGCCCTGTGCCGCCTCCGGCGGCACGGCCATGGAATCAAAGCGCATGGGCCGGAACGGCCCATATGCGCATAAACTCCATGCGCCGCTGGCCTTTGCCTGTTTCCGTAGTGTGCTCTTGGCGCATGAAGTTTGTTGCGCAGACACGGGCGCCTGTCTTGTTAAGTGCGGGCGGGCGGCTTGCCGCCCGGCCAGAAAAAGGAGTTGCAGCTATGAAGGAAAAACTGGAACAGATCCGCGCCGAGGCCCTGGCGGCCCTGGCCGGGGCCAAGGACGCCCAGGAGCTGGACGGCCTGCGGGTCAAGTACCTGGGCAAAAAGGGCGAGCTCACCGCCGTTCTGAAGATGATGGGCTCCCTGTCCGCCGAGGAGCGGCCCGTCATGGGGCAGCTGGCCAACGAGGTGCGGGAGGCCCTCACCGAGGCCCTCGTCCAGCGGCAGAAGGCCATTGAGGAGGCCGCGCTCAACCAGCGGCTGGAGGATGAGAAGCTGGACGTGACCATCCCCGGCAAGCGGCCTGAGCTGGGCCACAAGCACCCCATGTCCATCGCCCTGGACGAGCTGAAGGAGATCTTCATCGGCATGGGCTTCCAGGTGGCCGAGGGCCCCGAAATTGAGCTGGCCGACTATAACTTCACCAAGCTGAACACAGAGGAGGGCCACCCCGCCCGGGAGTGGGGCGACACCTTCTACATCAAGGAGGACTCCTCCCTGCTGCTGCGGACCCAGACCTCCCCCATGCAGGTGCGGGTTATGGAGCAGCAGAAGCCCCCCATCCGCATCATCGCCCCCGGCCGCGTGTACCGTAAGGACGAGGTGGACGCCACCCACTCCCCTATGTTCCACCAGGTGGAGGGTCTGGTTATCGACAAGGGCATCACCATGGCCGACCTGAAGGGCACTCTCAACGCCTTTGTGGAGGCTCTCTATGGCAAGGGTACCAAGACCCGCTTCCGCCCCCACCACTTCCCCTTCACCGAGCCCTCCTGCGAGGTGGACGTCCAGTGCCACGCCTGCGGCGGCAAAGGCTGCCGGGTGTGCAAGGGCGAGGGCTGGATTGAGCTGCTGGGCGCCGGCATGGTCCACCCCAAGGTGCTGGAGGGCTGCGGCATCGACACCGACGTGTACTCCGGCTTTGCCTTCGGCATCGGCGTGGAGCGGATGGCCATGCGCCGCTTCTCCATCACCGACCTGCGGCTTATCTTTGAGAACGACATGCGCTTCCTCAGCCAGTTCTGAGCCATACCTTTAAACTATACCGCGTCCCCCGGTCCCCGGGCGGACGGAAAGGACGAGAACAGAGAATGGATCTTTCGAGAAAATGGCTGGCGGAGTTCGTGGACGTGCCCGCCGGCGACAAGGAGTACTGCGACGCCATGACCCTCTCCGGCTCCAAGGTGGAGGGCGTCACCGTGGAGGGCCAGGAGATTAAGAACGTGGTGGTGGGTAAGGTATTGTCCATGGAGCGCCACCCCAACTCCGACCACATGTGGATCTGCCAGGTGGACGTGGGCGGCGAGACCGTCCAGATTGTCACCGGCGCTCAGAACATGTCCGTTGGCGATCTGGTGCCCGTGGCCAAGGACGACTCCTGGCTCCCCGGCGGCGTGCATATCACCGCCGGCAAGCTGCGGGGCGAGGCCTCCAACGGCATGCTGTGCTCCTACAAGGAGTTGGGCATGACCGACCACGATTGGCCTTACAGCGTTGTGGACGGCATCTTCATCCTCCAGAGCGACCCCGATCTGGCCGCCAAAAACCCCCAGCCCGGCGACGACATCCCCACTCTGCTGGGTCTGAACGACCACATCGTGGAGTTTGAGATCACCCCCAACCGGCCCGACTGTCTGAGCGTCATCGGCCTGGCCCGTGAGACCGCCGCCACCTTCGACAGGCCCCTCACCCTCCACACCCCCGAGGTCAAGGGCACCGACGGCACCAGCATTGCCGAGCTGCTGGACGTGGAGATTGAGGACCCGGCGCTGTGCCCCCGGTACACCGCCCGCATGGTGCGCAACGTGAAGATCGCCCCCTCCCCCCTGTGGATGAGAGAGCGGCTGCGCGCCTCCGGTGTGCGCCCCATCAACAACATCGTGGACATCACCAACTACGTCATGCTGGAGTACGGCCAGCCCATGCACGCCTTTGACTTCTCCTGCGTGGACGGCGGCAGGATCGTGGTCCGCACCGCCCGGGAGGGCGAGGTCATCCAGACCCTGGACGGCAACGACCGCAAGCTGACCACCTCCATGCTGTGCATCTGCGACGAGCACAAGCCTGTGGGCGTGGCCGGCGTTATGGGCGGCGCCAACTCCGAGATCGTGGGCGACACCGCCATGGTGGTCTTTGAGTCCGCCAACTTCAACGGCGTGTCCATACGCCGCACCGCTACCGCCCTGGGCATGCGCACCGACGCCTCCGCCCGGTACGAGAAGGGCCTGGACCCCATGAACACCTACAAGGGCGTCCAGCGGGCCTGCGAGCTGGTGGAGCTGTTGGGCTGCGGCGAGGTCATTGACGGCGTCATCGACGTCATCGCCGCCGACCAGAACCCCCGCACCGTCAAGCTGGAGCCGGAGAAAATCAACGGCCTGCTGGGCACCGATATCTCCGAGGAAGAGATGCGCGCCATGCTCAAGCGGCTGGACTTCACCCTGGACGGCGACACCATCATCGTCCCCTCCTGGCGCAGCGACGTGGAGCACTACTCCGACATTGCCGAGGAGGTGGCCCGGCTCCACGGCTACGACAAGATTCCCGTCACCCTGATGAAGGGCGAGACCACCCAGGGCGGCTATACGGATAAGCAGAAGGCCGAGCGAAAGCTGGGCACCCTGTGCCGCGGCTTCGGCTTCAGCGAGATCATCACCTACTCCTTCATCTCCCCCTCCTACTACGACAAAATCCGGCTTCCCGCCGACTCCCCCAAGCGCAAGTCCGTGACCATCCTCAACCCCCTGGGCGAGGACACCAGCGTCATGCGCACCACCGCCCTCCCCTCCATGCTGGAGACCCTGGCCCGCAACTTCAGCTACCGCAACAAGAGCGCCAAGCTGTACGAGCTGGCCACCGTCTACACCCCCGTGGAAGGCCAGGACCTGGCCGACGAGCGGCAGATGCTGTCCCTGGGCGCCTACGGCGGCGGCATGGACTTCTTCACCTTCAAGGGCGCGGTGGAGGCCATTCTGGCGGCCATGAACATAAAGAGCGTGACCTTTGAGGCCCGCAGCGACATCGGTGCCTTCCACCCCGGCCGCTGCGCCGAGGTGCGGGCCAACGGCGTGATGCTGGGCGTGTTCGGCCAGCTCCACCCCCTCACCGCCCAGAACTACGGCATGGACTGCGATGTGTTCGCCGCCCAGCTCCACTTTGCCGACATGCTGGCCCAGCGGGCGCCCGAGGCCCGGTATGAGCCCCTCCCCCGTTTCCCCAGCGTGACCCGCGACATCGCCGTGGTCTGCGACGCCGCCGTCACCGTGGCCCAGCTGGAGGACTGCATCTTCCGGGGCGCCAGGGGCCTGCTGAAGGAAGTGGAGCTCTTCGACATCTACACCGGCGCCCCCATCCCCGCCGGCAAGAAGAGTGTGGCCTTCAACCTGGTCCTCCGGGCCGACGACCGCTCCCTCACCGCCTCCGAGGCCGACGAAGATGTGAAAAGCGTGCTGGCCCTCCTGGAGTCCGAGCTGGGCGCCGTTCTGCGCTGACTGCCTCCGGCGCGGAAGCGCCAGGGACGGGCCGTCCCGAAGCCGCCCTGTGTCTGCCTTCCCGTCCGCCGGCAAGGATTAAATCTTTTATTAATTTTCCGGTCCCCCCCTTTACACCTCAAGGGATTTCAGGTAAAATAGAAAATAGTTACAGGCTGTTCACAGCCTTGGGAGGTGTACCCGATTATGGAGATAGACTATACAAGAAAATTTAGTCTCAACTATGACAAGGGCCAGGAGATTAAGGATACTCTCATGTCTGTCTACAATTCTCTTCAGGAGAAGGGCTACAACCCCATCAACCAGATTGTGGGTTATATTCTCTCTGAAGACCCCACTTACATCACCAATTACAACAACGCCCGTGCGTTGATTCGCCGTCTTGACCGGGACGAGCTGCTTCAGGAGCTGGTGAAAAAGTATCTGGATCTGGCAGATTGATGGTTTGCGTCAAAAAGCGGAAGGCTGTGCCTTCCGCTTTTTTCTTCTATCTTCTTTCTTTCCGTGTGCTCTTGTATTTCATTGTTTCTAGTGATATTATATAAAAACGAAATATTTATTATGAAATACATATGACTGGATGGTACTCTTATGACCGCTTTTTCTGGAAATGCCAAAGGCATCTGTATTGATATGAAGCGCATCTGTGAGGACCTGACCGAGGAATCCATGGCCCCCGGGGCTTACTGCCAGGATTACAACAGCTTTCGCCATATCTTTCGTTTCGTGGAGCGTGGGCTGCGCCGCAGCGGCTCCAGCGCTTATATCATTCTCCTGACGCTCACCGATAAAAACGGCGACTTCATCCCTCTGGAGAATCGAAGACACTATATGGAAATACTGGGCCAGGTCATCCAGCGCTCCGTGCGGGCGGGAGACGTATTCACCCAGTACAGCAGCTGCCAGTTCCTGCTCATGGTGCTGGGCGCCTCCCGGGAAAGTGCCCTCCAGATCGGCCAGCGGATTCAGGGGGAGTTTCAGGCTCTCACCCCGGAAGGCCCGGCCATCTGCCTGGAGCACGACGTCTCTCCCCTCCGCCCTGCGGGTGAAGCGGACAGCGATGCGTGATCCGTTTTTATTCTTACAGCGCAAAAGGCGCGGAGCAATGCTCCGCGCCTCAGGCTGTCGAAAAAGTCCCTGGGCTTTTTCGACAGCCTTTAAAAATGCGGTTACTTTTCCGCCCCTGTGCGACAGAAAAGTCCTCGCTTCGCTCGCCGGAGGCCTTGCCGCGCAAGGCTTCCGGCGCATTCGATTTCATCCGGGGCGGGCGGCTGCCTCCTCGCGCTCCCACGTCCCCGTTTTCACTGGCCGCTCAGCCCATCTTCTCCCTGATATGGCTCAGCCGGTCCAGGGCCTCGTTGAGGGTCTCGTCCTTCTTGGCGAAGTGGAGGCGGACAATGTTGCGCACATCCTCCATGAAGAAGGAGGTGCCGGGCACGGCGGCCACGCCCACCTTCCGGGCCATCTCCTCGCAGAATTCCACGTCGGTCTGGCCCTTCTTCAGGTAGGGGCCGATGTCGGCCAGGACAAAATAGGTGCCCTGGGGGTCGGTGAAGGGGATGCCGATGTTCCGCAGGCCGCTTGTGAACAGCTCCTTCATGTGGGCGTAGTGGGCGGAGAACTCCTCATAGTAGCTGTCGGGCATCTCCAGGCCCACAACGGCCGCCTCCATCAGCGGGGATGGCGCACCCACGGTGTTGAAGTCGTGGTACTGCTTGATTTTGTCCATAATGGGCTGAGGGGCGATGGCGTAGCCGATGCGCCAGCCGGTGATGGAGTAGGTCTTGGACAGGGAGGAGCAGGAGATGGTCCGCTCCCACATGCCGGGCATGTTGCACATGTACAGGTGCTTGTGGGGGGCGTAGACAATGTGCTCATACACCTCGTCCATGATGGCGTACACATCGTACTTGACGCACAGCTCAGCGATGAGCTTCAGCTCATCCTCGGTGAACACCTTGCCGCTGGGGTTGGAGGGGTTGCAGATGATGATGGCCTTGGGGTGCTGCCTGAAGGCATCCTCCAGCACGTTGGGGTCAAAGTGGAACTGGGGCGGCACCAGGGGCACATAGATGGGCTCGCAGTCGGCAAAGAGGACCTGGGCGTGGTAGTTCTCAAAATAGGGGGAGAACAGCACCACCTTGTCGCCGGGATTGGTGAGGGCGAAGATGGAGTCCACCATGGCCTCGGTGGAGCCGATGGTCACCACCACCTCGGTCTCCGGGTCGATGTCCCGGCCCATAAACCGCTTGCACTTTCCTGCCAGGGCCCGGCGGAAGTTGGGTGCGCCCATGGTGATGGGGTACTGGTGGGGGCCGGCGTAGGACACCTCGGCCAGACGGTCCAGCAGGGCCTTGGGCGGGTCGAAATCGGGGAAGCCCTGGGCCAGGTTGATGGCGTCGTTGGCGATGGCGATGCGGGTCATCCGGCGGATGACAGAGTCGGTAAAGTACTGGGTCTTGTTGCTCATGGGCTGCATAGCGGTTCCCTCATTTCTGTTCGTCTTGGATGCCCAGCTCCCCGTGGAGAGCGGGCGGCATGCCGTTGTCCTTCAGCAGTGCGGCCAGACGGTCCAGGTCGGCCACCCGGAAGATCATGCAGGCCTGGCCCTGAACCTGGCCGAACACGGAGTAGACATACTCCACGTCGATGTTCTCCCTGGCCAGCAGGGCGAGGATCTTCCCCAGGGCGCCCGGCTCGTCGGGCACCACCACCGCCAGTACCGGGGTCATGGACAGGATGAGCCCGTGCTCCAGCAGCAGGGAGGCCGCCCGCTGGGGCCTGTCCACAATCATGCGCAGTACGCCGTAGTCGGCGGTCTCGGCAATATGGAGGGCCCGCATATTGATGCCCTCGCCGGCCAGGATGGCGGTAATCTCCGAGAGCTGTCCCGCCCGGTTCTCCAGGAACACGGAAATCTGTTGGATGGTCATGATGCGCCAGCTCCTCTCTTAAATCTTCCGCTTGTCGATGACCCGGACCGCCTTGCCCTCGCTGCGCTGGATGGACTTGGGGGCCACCAGGCGGACCTTGGCATAGATGCCCAGCATGGCCTTCAGGGCGGCCACTACCTGCTTCTCCTTCTCGGCCACCTGGCTGAGCTGGTCGGAGAACATCTCCGGGGTCATCTCCACCAGCACCTCCATGGTGTCGGTATTGTTGACCCGGTCCACAATGATCTGGTAGTTGGGCGCAAAGCTCTGGCCCAGGAGCACCGTCTCAATCTGGGACGGGAACACGTTGACGCCCTTGACAATGAGCATGTCGTCGCTGCGGCCCATGGGCTTGCTCATCTTCACGTGGGTGCGGCCGCAGGGGCAGTCCCCGCGGTGGAGCACGCAGATGTCCCGGGTGCGGTAGCGCAAAAGGGGGAAGGCCTCCTTGGTAATGGAGGTGAATACCAGCTCGCCCTTGCTCCCCTCGGGGAGCACCTCCCCGGTGTCCGGGTCGATGATCTCGGCGATGAAGTGGTCCTCGTTGATGTGCATGCCGCTCTGGGCGGAGCACTCAAAGGCCACGCCGGGGCCGGACAGCTCGGTGAGGCCGTAGATGTCGTAGGCCTTGATGCCCAGTGTCTTCTGAATGTCCTGGCGCATCTCCTCGCTCCAGGCCTCGGCGCCGAAGATGCCCGCCTTCAGGGGGATCTGGTCGGGGGTGAGGCCCATCTCCTTCATGCTCTCGCCCAGGTAGGCGGCGTAGGAGGGGGTGCAGCAGAGAATGGTGGCGTTCAGGTCCCGGATGAACATGATCTGCCGCTCGGTGTTGCCCGAGGAGGTGGGGATGGTCAGGCAGCCCACCTTGTGGCTGCCGCCGTTGAGTCCGGGGCCGCCGGTGAACAGGCCGTAGCCGTAGGACACCTGGCACACGTCCTCGTTGGTGCCGCCGGCGGCCACAATGGCCCTGGCGCAGCAGTCCTCCCACAGGTCGATGTCGTGCTGGGTGTAGAAGGCCACCACCCGCTTGCCGGTGGTGCCCGAGGTGGACTGGATGCGCACGCAGTCCTTCAGAGGCCGGGCCACCAGGCCGTAGGGATAGGCCTCCCGCAGGTCGGCCTTGGTGACAAAGGGCAGCTTGTGCAGGTCGTCCACGCCCTTGATATCCGCCGGGGTCAGCCCCTTCTCCTCCATCTTCTTCCGGTAGTAGGGCACGTTGTCCCACACGTTGTGCACCTGCTTCACCAGGCGCTCATCCTGCCAGGCCCGGATCTGCTCCCGGCTGGCGCACTCAATCTCTTTCTGATAGTAGCGTTCCATGGCTCTCTGCCCCCGTCCCTCAGGAATTTCTGCCCAGATGGAAGGCCATCCGGTTCATCTCCAGGAATTTCTCCGGCACGCTCCGGGTGATGGCCTGCTGCCAGGCCTCCTCCGGCAGGTCAAAGTACTGGCTCAGCCGGCCCATAAGCACCAGGTTCACCGCCCTGCTGCTCCCCGCCTGCTCGGCCAGGGCCAGGGCATCCATGGCGTCCACCTTGGCCCCGGCGGCGGTCATCTTTTCCACCAGGTCCCGGGGATACTCCGCCGCGCCGGTGATCACCGGCATGGGGTTGATTTGCTGGGTGTTGGTGATAATCCGCCCGTCGGGCCGGAGGAACTCCATCCACCGTGCGGCCTCCAGCAGCTCAAAGGACACGATGAAGTCGGCCTCACCCTTGTCGATGACGGGGGAATAGACCTTGTCGCCGTAGCGCACGTAGGTGACCACGCTGCCGCCCCGCTGGCTCATGCCGTGGACCTCGGAGACCTTCACGTCATAGCCCTGGTCCAGCAGCAGACGGCCCAGCAGCTTGCTGGCCAGCAGGGTGCCCTGGCCGCCCACACCCACAATCATAATGTTTTTCGTCTGCATCACTCACACCTCCCGGGGCGCCTGGAGCGCGTCGAACTTGCACAGCTGCTGGCACACGCCGCAGCCCACGCACAGGGTGGCGTCCACCCCGGCCTTGCCGTCCCGCACCGAGATGGCGGGGCAGCCAATCTTCATGCAGGCCTTGCAGCCCACGCATTTGGCGGCATCCACCGTCAGGGGCGGCTTGTGCTTGACATATTTGAGCAGGGCGCAGGGGCGGCGGGAGATGACCACCGACGCCTCTGGGGCGGCCAGCTCCTCCCTGATGGCCTCCTCGCACTCTCTCAGGTCGTAGGGGTCCACCACCCGCACCCGGCGGATGCCCACCGCACGGCACAGGGACTCCAGGTCAATCTTGGTGCAGGGGTCCCCCTTCAGGTTGAAGCCGGTGGTGGGGTTCTGCTGGTGGCCGGTCATGCCGGTGATGGAGTTGTCCAGGATGATGACGGTGGCGTTGGACTCGTTGTAGGCGATGTTCACCAGGCCGGTGATGCCCGAGTGCATGAAGGTGGAGTCGCCGATGACCGCCACGGTCCTGCCGTCCATCTCTCCCCCGCTGGCTTTCAGGAAGCCGTGGAGACCGGACACGGACGCGCCCATGCAGATGGTGGAGTCAATGGCCGCCAGAGGGGGCACGGCGCCCAGGGTGTAGCAGCCGATGTCGCCCAACACCGTGAGCTTCAGCTTGTGGAGCACATAGAACAGTCCCCGGTGGGGGCATCCGGCGCACATGACCGGAGGGCGGGGCGGGATGTGCTCATCCAGGGCCTTGCCCGCGTCGGGCACCACGCCCAGCTTCTCGGCCACCAGGTTCTGGCTCAGCTCTCCGATGGGCGGGAAGTAATCCTTCCCCGCCAGGGCCAGCCCCAGATTGCGGCAGTGCTCCTCAATAAAGCCGTCCAGCTCCTCCACCACGGTCAGCAGGTCCACCGTGGCGGCAAAGTCCCGGATCTTCTGCTCAGGCAGAGGCCAGATCATGCCCAGCTTGAGCACCGGGAACCGGTCCCCGCAGACCTCCTTCACATACTGGTAGCTGGTGGAAGAGGTGATGATGCCGATTCTGCGGTCAGCGCCCTCCTCCACCCGGTTGAGGGGGGTGGTCTCGGCGTAGGCGATCAGGTCCTGGGTCCGCTGCTCCACCACGGGGTGGCGCTGCTTGGCGTTGCCCGGCATCATGATGTACTTGGCGGCCTTCTTCTCATAGGGCACCGGGGCGGGCTCCTCCCGCTCCCCCGTCTCCACCACGCTCTGGGAGTGGGACACCCGGGTGCACATCTTCAGCAGCACCGGCGTGTCAAACCGCTCGGACAGCTCATAGGCCAGCCTGGCAAAGGCCAGGGCCTCGGCGGAATCGGCGGGCTCCAGCATGGGCAGCTTGGCCGCCTTGGCGTAGTGGCGGGAGTCCTGCTCGTTCTGGGAGGAGTGCATCCCCGCGTCGTCGGCCACGCCGATGATCATGCCGGCGTTGACGCCGGTGTAGGCGATGGTGAACAGGGGATCGGCTGCCACGTTGAGGCCAACGTGCTTCATGCCGCAGAAGGACCGCTTCCCCGCCAGGCTGGCGCCGAAGGCGGTCTCCATGGCCACCTTCTCATTGGGCGCCCACTCGGCGTAGATCTCAGGGTATTTGGCCGCGGCTTCGGTGATCTCGGTGCTGGGGGTGCCGGGATAGCTGGAGACAACGGCGCAGCCCGCCTCATAGAGGCCCCGGGCTACCGCTTCGTTGCCGAGCATCAGGGTTTTCATGGTGCATCTCTCCTTTTCAGAGGCCCGGAATAGAAAAAACGTCCTCTGCAATCCCTGCAGAGGACGAAGAATTCCGGCGAAACGGCCTCTACCTGGTTCCGTTCCCGCTAAGATTGAACGGATCTACTTTATCACGTTTTGTCGATGAAGTCAACGTGTTTCCCTTCTTTCTCCAGGGTATTCCTGGAGCCGGCGGCGGCTCAGTTGGTCGTCTGGGCCTCCACAAGGCGGCCGTGGCAGTATTTCTCCCGCAGTGCCGGCTTTTCGATCTTACCGGTGGGATTGCGGGGGATCTTGTCAAAGATAATCCTGCGGGGCCGCTTGTAGCGGGGCAGCTCCTGACAGAAGATGCGGATCTCCTCCTCCGTACAGGTCATCCCCTCCTTAACCTCCACAATGGCGGCGGCAATCTCGCCCAGGCGGGTATCCGGCAGGCCGATGACCGCCACGTCCTTGATCTTCTCAAAGCGGCGGAGGAAGTCCTCAATCTGCACGGGATACAGGTTCTCGCCGCCGGAGATGACCACGTCCTTTTTCCGGTCCACCAGGTAGATGAAGCCGTCGGCGTCCACCTCGGCCATGTCGCCGGTATACAGCCAGTCCCCCTTGAGCACCTCAGCGGTGGCCTCCGGGTTCTTGTAGTAGCACTGCATGACGCCGGGGCCGCAGACGATAAGCTCGCCCACCTGTCCCTGGGGCACCTCGTTCCCCTGCTCGTCCACCACCTTGGCCTGCCAGAGATAGCCCGGCTTGCCGATGGCGCCCACCTTGCCGATGTTCTCCACCCCCAGGTGGACGCAGCCCGGGCCGATGGACTCGCTCAGGCCGTAGTTGGTGTCGTACAGGTGGTGGGGGAACACCTTCTTCCACCGGTGGATCAGGCTGGGTGGCACCGGCTGGGCGCCGATGTGCATCAGCCGCCACTGGTCCAGCAGGTAGTCGTCCAGATTCACCTGGCCCCGGTCGATGGCGTCCAGGATGTCCTGGGCCCAGGGCACCAGCAGCCAGACAATGGTGCACTTCTCCTCTGTCACCGTCCGCAGAATCCACTGGGGCGACACCCCCCGCAGCAGCACCGCCTTGCCGCCCGTGGCCAGGGAGCCGAACCAGTGCATCTTGGCGCCGGTGTGGTACAGGGGCGGGATACACAGGAACACGTCCTCGTGGGTCTGCCCATGGTGGTGCTGCTCGGTAAGGCAGGCCGACAGCAGGGCCTTGTGATTATGTAAAATGGCTTTGGGAAAGCCGGTGGTGCCGGAGGAGAAGTAGATGGCCGCCAAGTCGCTGAGCTCCAGGTGCACAGGGGGATTTTCAAAGGTGCAGTACATCACCAGCTCCCGGTAGCTCTCCGCAAAGGACGGGGTCCTGTTGCCCACATAGAACCACTGCCGCACCCGGCCCAGGGCGGGGAGAATGGGCTCCAGGCGGCCAATGAACTCCGGGCCGAACACCAGGGCCTCCACATCCGCCAGGTCCAGGCAGTACTGGATCTCGTCGGAGGAGTAACGGAAGTTCAGCGGCACCGCCAGACAGCCCGCCTTCAGGATGCCGAAGTAGATGGGCAGCCACTCCAGGCAGTTCATCAGCAGGATTCCCACCTTGGTTCCCCGCTTCAGCCCCCGGCTCAGCAGCAGGTTGGCGAAGCGGTTGGCCTTCTTGTCAAACTGGCCCCAGGTCATCTCCCGGCGGTAGGGCTCGTCGGGGCGGCTGCGCTCAATCAGGCTGTACTCCCGCCATGTGGCGGCCCGATCCCGCTCCTCCGACGGGTTGATCTCCACCAGCGCCGTCTCATCCCGGTACAGCCGGGCGTTGCGCTCCAGAAAATCTGTAATTGTCATATTCAGGCGTCCCCCTCTCTCCCACGGCGGCATGCCCTGGGAGAATCATGGTTTTTTTCCATTTTGTTTATTTTACTGCTTTAAAGGGGCAAAGTCAAGGGAGGTCTTTTTCTCTGACCGTGTTTTCTTGTAGGACTACAATAGATATTGGACAGAGAAAGAAAAAGGATGAAGGATACGGCCTCATCGGTTATAGTTGAGTTACCACACACCAACTGTACGAGAG
>CAJFTA010000041.1 GCA_904419835.1 uncultured Pseudoflavonifractor sp.
CCTCTCGTACAGTTGGTGTGTGGTAACTCAACTATAACCGATGAGGCCGTATCCTTCATCCTTTTTCTTTCTCTGTCCAATATCTATTGTAGTCCTACACTCCTGACAGCCATCTATCCGCCCCGGACGTGACAACCTGTCCGGGGTATGGTATGATAGTGGCTGCTCAACCAACCGCTTTGACGAAAGGAAACGCCTATGAGAGAGAAACACACAGTCAAAATCCTGATGGTGGCAGTGCCGCTGATTATCGCCTTTTTCTCCGTGTTCGTGGTGTCCGGCATTGCCTCCTCCGCCGAGTTCCACGCCGGCTCCATCGCCGCTCTGGACGAAAAGCAGACCACCGTCCTGGAGCTGACCGCCGCCTCTACCGCTGCCTCAGCGGCCGTCACCCTGCTCCCCGGCGACACCGCTACCCCCATCGCCGAAAAGCTGGCCGATCTGAGCTCCGGGTTCCTGGTGGTATTGTGCGCCATCTACCTGGAGAAGTACCTGCTGACCCTCACCGGGTTCGCGGCCTTCAGCTTCCTCATCCCCATCTCCTGCCTGCTGTACGCCGCCAACGTGTTCCTCAACCGGGACGGCGTGCGGACCGTGGCCAAAAAGCTGCTCATCTTCGGCATCGCCATTGTGCTGGTCATTCCGGTCAGCGTCCGGGTCTCCAATCTGATTGAGGACACCTACCAGGCCTCCATCGAGGCCACCATCGAGAGCGCCAAGCAGACCACCGACGAGGTGGAGGACAGCACGGAGGAGCTGACCGGCGAGACGGAGCAGGGCTTTTTGGAGGGGCTCATCTCCAAGATAACCGACGGCATCTCCAGCGTGGCCTCGGGCATCTCCGAGAAGGTGGGCGACATGATCAACAGCTTCATCGAGGCGCTGGCCGTCATGCTGGTCACCTCCTGCGTCATCCCCATTCTTGTCATACTGTTCTTTGTATGGCTGGTGAAGGTCACCTTCTCCATCTCCCTGCCCGTCAGCTATTCGGGCGCGGTCAAAGGCGTCAGGGACGCCTTCCGCCGGGAGGACGGGGAGGACGGCCAGCCCTGAGCACACGATACATATTCCCGCCCCGAGGCCCGGAAGCAGCAGAGCTGCTTCCGGGCCTCTGACTGTCAAGTTCAAAAATGCCGTTACTTTTCCGCCGCACAGCGGCGGAAAAGTCCTCGCTTCCCTCGCCGGAAGCCTTGCTGCACAAGGCCTCCGGGGCATTCGATTCCACGCGAGGCGGGCGGCTGCCCCCTCGCGCTCCCCCGCCTCAGTTCAGGCGGATGCTGTTAGACTGAGGTTTTTCAACATGCCGCCTTTTTCTCCCGCCCGCCGGTTTCTTTAGCGCCGCTTTAGGGCGGCGCAGTATAGTGTGTCAGGCATGGGCGGCGCATACCGCCCGGAAACCGCCATCAACGGCGAGGAGGTTCCGAAATGATAAAAGTTGAGCACCTAACCAAGTACTACGGCGACTTTCTGGCGGTGGATGACCTTTCATTTGAGATAGATGAAGGGCATGTCTATGGTTTTCTTGGCCCCAACGGCGCGGGCAAGACCACCACCATGAACATCATGACCGGCTGTCTCTCCGCCACCTCGGGCCGCGTGGAGGTGGGCGGGTACGACATCTTCGAGGACGCCCGCAAGGCCAAGCGGCTGATTGGCTATCTCCCTGAGCAGCCGCCCCTCTACATGAACGAGACGCCGGAGGAATACCTGCGCTTCGTGGGCGAGGCCAAGGGCCTGCGGGGCGGGGAGCTGGCCGGCCAGATTGACAAGGTCATCGCCCAGGTGAAGATTGAGGACGTGCGGGGCCGCCGCATCTCCGCCCTGTCCAAGGGCTATAAGCAGCGGGTGGGCATCGCCCAGGCCCTGCTGGGCAACCCCCGGGTCATCATTCTGGACGAGCCCACCGTAGGCCTGGACCCCATCCAGATCGTGGAGATCCGCGACCTCATCAAGCAGCTGGGCCAGGAGCACACCGTCATCCTCAGCTCCCACATCCTCTCGGAGGTTCAGGCCATCTGCGAAAAGATCCTCATCATCGCCCACGGCAAGCTGGTGGCCTTTGACGAGCCGGACAACCTGGAGAAGAACCTGCTGTCCGGAAGTGAGATTGTCTTTACCACCGACGCGGAGGAGGAGCAGGTAATGGACATTCTCTCCGGCGTGGAGCACATCTCCAGCGTTCGGCTGGAGGAGAAGGAGAACGGGCTGGTGTCCGCCCAGCTGAAAACCGACAGCCGCGATATCTACGCCGTATCCCGCCAGCTGTTCTTCTCCTTCGCCCAGCACGGACAGGCCCTGCTGGAGCTGTCCCTGAAGAAAGCCAGCCTGGAGGACATCTTCATCGAGCTGACCGAGAGCGGCGACCCCGGCCAGCCGGGTGCGGGCGGGCCGGAGGACACGCCGGCGGAACAGCCGGAAGCGGCTCCGGAAGAGGACGGCGGCCCCTCCGCCGGTACGGAAAGTGAGGCAGATCAGCTATGACAGCGGTACTGAAACATGAATTGAGGAACTATTTCCACTCCTTCACCGCCTACGTGTTCGGGGCCTTCCTGCTGGCCATCGTGGGCATCGGCTCCATGCTCTACAACCTTCAGGCCGCGGTGAGCAACTTTGAGTATGTGCTCAGCTTCGGCAGCATTGTATTTGTGGTCATCGTGCCCATCCTGACCATGCGGGTCATCGCCGAGGAGCGCAGGCAGAAGACCGACCAGCTGCTCTACTCCCTGCCCATCACCACCACCCAGGTCATCGCGGGCAAGTATCTGGCCCTGCTGGCGGTCTACCTCATCCCCCTGGCCGTCGTCTCCCTCTACCCCCTGATCTTCTCCCAGTTCGGAGAGGTGTATCTCCCCACCTCCTACGGCTCCCTCTTCGCCATCTTTATGATGGGCGCCGCCCTCATCGCCCTGGGGGTGTTCATCTCCTGTCTGACCGACAACCAGGGGCTGGCCGCAGGCATCGGCATCGCGGTGATTCTGTTCAACTATTACAGCGTCAGCCTGTCCGAGTACGTCTCCTCCACTGCCTTCGGCTCGGTGGTGGCGCTGGCCGTCCTCATCCTGGCCCTGGGCGCCGTCATCCGGTACCTGACCAGGAACGAGCTGCTGGCCTACGGGGTGTGCCTGGCGCTGGCGGTGGCGGTGTGCGTGGCGTGCTTTGTGGACCCCACCGTGTTCGAGGGCCTGCTGCCCGCCATCATGGAGCAGCTCTCCCTCTTCGAGCGGTTCAACGCCTTTGTCAACGGCGTGTTCGACATGACCGCCATTGTGTACTACCTGTCTGTGATCGGATTTTTCCTCTTCCTTTCGGTCCAGTCCCTTGAGAAACGGAGGTACAACTGATGAAGCGCTGGAAGCTCCATGGGGATGGGAGACAGGCGGCTGGAAACCGCATCGCCCTTCAGGGCGGCTCCTACTCCCTGATCATCACGGCGGTGGTGCTGGCCATCCTCATCGCGGTGAACGTGCTGGTGTCCGCCCTGCCCGCCAGCCTGACCAAATACGATATCAGCTCGGCCAAGCTCTACTCCATCACCAGCAACACCAAGGTGGTGGTCAACGCCCTGGAGGAGGACGTGACCATCTACTGGATCGTTCAGTCCGGTGAGGAGGACGCCGTCATCGAGAACCTGCTGAGCAAGTATGAGAGCCTCTCCGACCACATCTCGGTGGTCAAGCGGAACCCGGACGTATACCCCACCTTTGCCGAGCAGTACACCGACGAGACGGTGCAGAACAACAGCCTGGTGGTGGAGTGCGGGGACCGCAGCCGCTTTATCGGCTACAACGATATCTACGTCCAGGAGGCGGACATCTACTCCTACTCCTACAACACCTCCTTTGACGGCGAGGGGGCCATTACCTCGGCCATCGACTATGTGGTCACCGAGGACCTGCCCCAGCTCTACCTGCTGGAGGGCCACGGCGAACAGGAGCTGCCCGCCACCTTCCGCGACCAGGTGGAGAAGGAGAACATTGAGCTCAACACCCTCTCCCTGCTGACGGTGGACGAGATTCCCGAGGAGGCCGACTGCATCATGATCTACGCCCCCACCTCCGACATCTCCACCGAGGAGAAGGACATGCTCGCTGAGTACACCAAAAACGGCGGCAAGCTGCTGGTGGCGGCCGGACCGGTGGCGGAGGGCAGCCTGGACAACCTGTACAGCCTGCTGTCCGACTACGGCGTGGAGCCCTGCGAGGGCATCGTGGTGGAGGCCGACCGGGAGCACTACACCCTCCAGCCCTACGTCCTTCTGCCCGACATGGCCAGCCACGCCATCACCGACTCCCTCATTGAGGAGCACTACTACCCCAACATGCCCATCTCTCTGGGCCTGGACGTGAGCGGCGCCGACAGCGCCGTCACCCCCCTGATGACCACCTCCGACACCTCCTTCAGCAAGATCGCGGGCTACGACCTGGACACCTACGAGAAGGAGGACGGGGATATTGACGGCCCCTTCGCCGTGGCGGTGTCCGTGGACTGCGGCAGCGGGGGGCAGATGGTGTGGTTCACCTCCTCCGTCTTCCTTGAGGACATGTACAACGCCTTCGCCTCCGGCTCCAACTCCGACCTGGCCATGAACGCCCTGTCCTCCCTCATCGGCGAGCGGGAGGCCATGGCCATCCGCAGCAAGTCCCTGAACTACAACTACCTGAATATCAGCAGCTCCACCGCCTCCC
This sequence comes from uncultured Pseudoflavonifractor sp., assembly GCA_904419835.1. Lineage (GTDB taxonomy): Bacteria > Bacillota > Clostridia > Oscillospirales > Oscillospiraceae > Pseudoflavonifractor. Next base: position 4,686 of record CAJFTA010000041.1, read on the forward strand.
TGCTGAAGGTGCTGATGATCGGCGTGTTCCCCCTGGCCTATCTGGGCATCGGCATCGGCGTGATTGTGAGAAGAAGGAGGCTTCAGAATGAAGCGGGCTAAACGGATCTATATCCTGCTGGGCGTGCTGGCGGTGGTGTGCGCCGCCGCCTTCGCCGTCCTGCAGTACCAGGAGCAGCAGGAGATCATTGAGAACACCGACGAGATCATCCTGGAGGTGGACAGCAGTACGGTCCAGTCCCTCTCCTGGACCTACGAGTCGGAGACCCTGTCCTTCCACCGGGACGGCGCCTGGCGCTACGATGAGGACGAGGCCTTCCCCGTGGACGGGGAGAAGATGGACGAATTGCTGGAGACCTTCCAGGCCTTCGGCGCCGCCTTCATCATCCACGACGTCACAGACTTTGCCCAGTACGGCCTGGACGACCCCGTCTGCACCATCAATCTTTCCACGGAGGATGCCAGCTATGAGATTCAGCTGGGGGATTACAGCACCATGGACGCCCAGCGGTATGTATCCATCGGGGACGGCAACGTGTACCTTGTTCAGGAGGACCCGCTGGACGCCTTCAATGTGGAGCTCAGCGACCTTATCGACAACGACGAGACCCCGGACTTCGGCCAGGTGGCGTCCATCCAGTTCACCGGCGCCGACTCCTATCAGGTGGTCTATCAGGAGGACAGCAGCTACGCCCGCTGCGCCGATGACGTGTACTTCAGGGAGCAGGACGGGACCTACCTGCCCCTGGACACCTCCCTGGTGAACAGCTACCTGAGCGGCATCACCGGCCTGAACCTTACCGACTATGTGACCTACAGCGCCGGCGAGGAGGACCTGGCCGCCTACGGCCTGGACGACCCGGAGCTGACCGTCTCCGTCACCTACACCCCCGAGGCGGACGAGGACAGCGGGGAGTCCGGCGAGAGCGTTGTCTTCACCCTCAGCATCAGCCGTGACCCTGCGGAGCGGAATGCGGCGGAGGATGGGGACTCCGGGGAGGAGGATGCCGCCGACATCACCGCCTATGCCAGAGTGGGCCAGTCCGAGATCATCTACCAGATTACCGGCGCCCAGTACCAGTCGCTGATGGCCGCCTCCTATAACGACCTGCGGCACCAGGAGGTGTTCTCCGCCGACTTTGCCGACGTCACCGGCCTGGACATCACCCTGGAGGGCACGGTCTACACCATCACCTCCGAGGGTAGCGGCGAGAGCAAAACCTTCTCCTATGACGGCGAAGAAATTGAGATCGGCGGCCTGCAGGACGCCCTGGAGGCCCTGACCGCCTCCAGCTTCACCGACGAGAGCCCCGCGGAGAAGGAGGAGATCAGCCTGACGGTCCAACTGGACAACGAGAACTGCCCGGAGATTCAGATCCAGCTGTACCGCTACGACGGCGAGCAGTGCCTGGCCGTGGTGGACGGCGCGCCGGTCTCCCTGGTCTCCCGCGCCTCCGTGGTGGACCTTATCGAGGCGGTCAACGCCATTGTTCTCTGAACCGCCCCAGAAATAGGCCCCGGCATAGCCGGGGGCGAACTACAAAAAGGCTCTGTGTCCCTCGCGGGGCACAGAGCCTTTGTACGGTTCAGGATTCCATATGCCGTCCCAGGAAGCCGGCGATGGTCTGGGCCAGCTTGTAGTCGGTCTCGCCGGTGATCATGTCCTGGTCCGTGGAGACGAAGAGCACACAGCCCAGTACGTCCCCCTCAGACAGGATGGGCGCGGCCGTGGCGATAAAGTATTTCTCATTCTCATCACTGACCAGGAGCGGGGTATCCCCCTGGCGGTACTGGTAGATCTGCCGTGCCTCCATCAGCTGCTCCAGGTCCTGGGAAATGCGCTTCTCCGCCAGCTCGCGGCGGGGGGTGCCTGCTATGGCGAGGCAGCTGTCCCGGTCTGTAATGACCGCAATTTTACCGGTGGTCTTGTTGAGCGTCTCACACATCTGGCCGGCGAAGTCGCCCAGCCCGCCCATCAGAGAGTATTTCTTGAAGATGACCCCGCCGTCCTTGTCGGTGTAAATTTCCAGGGGGTCGCCCTCGCGGATTCGCATGGTCCGGCGGATTTCCTTGGGAATCACGACCCGGCCCAAGTCGTCAATGCGTCTTACGATGCCTGTGGCCTTCATAAATAGGATTCCTCCTGCGGTCTTATTTTTCTAAACAGCCCTATTATTTGCAGGTTTCTTTTCCCTATGCGAAGGCGTCCTCTGGTTTCATTTGGCAACAAAAACAGCGTATCTTTTTAAACCGCCGCCTATCCTGCTGCTGTTTTCCCAAAATAGTAAAAGGAGAGGCATTCCCCTCCTTCCACTCTGTTATAAAAACAGCGCCAGCGCCCAGGCGAGCGTAGCCACGCTTGCCCCGGCCAGGCCGTAGACCGGGCCGGGAATTTTGCGCAGCCACCGGCCGGGACCGGTGTTGCGGCGGATGTACCCGTCCGCCACCTGCTGCGCCTCCTCCAGCACCTGCTGGGCTGTGACTCCCTGGGCGGCGAACGCCTCCTCCCGGACAATAAAAATGGCCTGCTCAAACAGCCGGCGGTCAGGGGACTTGACCACAATCACCCTGCGGGTGACGCCTTTTACCATACCCCATCATCCTTTCCATATATCAGACTGATACCTCCAGTATGGCCCGCTTTTTCTTCCACTATTCTCCTCCCGCCGGTTTTTCGGAAACCATTTCCTCCGCTTCTCCTCGCATACCCCGCCTTTTTCCTCCGTACAATATAGCCAAACGCGGAACAAGAAATGGGGGATTCTCATGCAGAACCGGCGCAGGCTGGTGCTTTCCCTGGCGGTGCTGTTTGCCGTCAATATCGCGGTCATCACCCTCTTTCAGTCGGCGGAGGCGGCCGTGTACCGGCAGGGCTCCACCGGCGACGCGGTGCGGACCATCCAGATCAAGCTGAGTAACTGGGGCTACTTCTCCGGGGCCATTGACGGCATTTACGGCCCCAAGACCGAGGAGGCCGTGAAGTACTTCCAGCGGAAGAACGGTCTCACCGCCGACGGCGTGGTGGGTCCGGCCACCCTCCGGGCGCTGGGCATGTCCACCACCGGCGGGGAATCCTCCGCCTCCAGCCAGTCCAACAGCGTGGACCTGCTGGCCCGGGTCATCTCGGCGGAGGCCCGGGGCGAGCCGTACAGCGGCCAGGTGGCGGTGGGGGCGGTTATCCTGAACCGGGTGGAGCATCCCTCCTTCCCCAATACCATCGCCGGGGTAGTGTATCAGCCCGGGGCCTTTACCTGTATGGTGGACGGGCAGTTCAACGAGCCGGTGGCCGACTCCGCCTACCGGGCCGCCCGGGACGCCCTCAACGGCGCCGACCCGAGCGGCGGGGCCATCTACTACTTTAACCCGGACACCGCCACCAGCGCCTGGATCTGGAGCCGGCCCCTTATCACAGTGATTGGAAAACACCGGTTCTGCTCCTGACGGGGCCTGTTTTCCCCATCCGTCCCTTGACAAGGACGGCGAAGGGGCTTATACTGAATTTGTCCAGGTGTTTCCCCTGGTACAATAAAAGAGAGAACTTATATAGGCCCAAAATTGGTTGGGCGTCTCTACCGGCTGCCGGAACAGCCGCGCTATAAGTTTCCCGGTTTCCCCGGGAAAGACGCGCGGAACCGGCGGCTTTTTTGTCTGTTCCGGGTCCGCTGCGGTCTGACATTTCTTTTGCGCTGACGCGCAGACAGGAGGTTATGATGAAACAGCGCAGCTTCGCACTCAGGGGCGACCTCTGCTGGAGCAGAGACGCCCGCCATCTTAACACAGTCAAGGACGGGTGGCTGGTCTGTGTGGATGGCCGGTCCGCCGGCGTGTTCGAGATCCTGCCGGAGCAGTACGCCGGCCTGCCCAGGGAGGACTGGAGCGGCCGTCTGGTAATCCCCGGCCTGGTGGACCTCCACGTCCACGCCCCCCAGTATACCTTCCGCGGCCTGGGCATGGACCTGGAGCTGCTGGACTGGCTGGACCGGCATGCCTTCCCCGAGGAGGCCCGGTACGCCGATCTGGACTACGCCCGGGCGGCCTATTCCCGTTTTGTGGAGGACATGAAGCACAGCCCCAATACCCGCGCCTGCGTCTTTGCCACCCTCCACGGCCCCGCCACCCGCCTGCTGATGGACCTGCTGGAGGAGTCCGGCCTGGTGGCCATGGTGGGCAAGGTGAATATGGACCGCAACGCCCCCGACAATCTGCGGGAATCATGTCCCGAGGCCGCCGAGCTGGAGACCCGCCGCTGGCTGGAGGCCTCCGCCGGGCGGTACGAGCGGGTGACCCCCATCCTCACCCCCCGCTTTGTCCCCTCCTGCACCGACGACTTGATGGCCCGGCTGGGCGAGCTGCGGAGGGAATTTGACGTGCCTGTCCAGTCCCACCTGTCGGAGAACCAGGGCGAGGTGGCCCTGGTCCAGGAGCTGTGCCCCTGGTCCAGGTTCTACGGCGACGCCTACGACCGCTTCGGCCTCTTTGGCGGGGACCACGGGTGCATCATGGCCCACTGCGTCCTGGCCGGCGACGGGGAGATCGCCCTTATGAAGGAGCGGGGCGTCTATGTGGCCCACTGCCCCCAGTCCAACACCAACCTGGCCTCCGGCATCGCGCCGGTGCGGCGCTATCTGGACGAGGGTCTCAACATGGGCCTGGGCAGCGACGTGGCGGGCGGCTCCACCCTGTCCATCTTCCGGGCCATGGCCGACGCCATCCAGGTCTCCAAGCTGCGCTGGCGGCTTCAGGACCAGTCGCTCTCCCCCCTCACCGCCCCCGAGGCCTTCTGGCTGGGCACCGCCGGCGGCGGCGCCTTCTTCGGCAGGGTGGGCTCCTTTGACCCGGGCTACGAGCTGGACGCCGTGGTGCTGGACGACAGCCGCACCGCCCCCGTGCTCCCCCTCTCGGTGGAGGACCGGCTGGAGCGGGCCATCTACCTGTCCGAGGACCGGGACGTGGTCAAGAAATTCGCCCGGGGCGTTTCGCTCTGGTAAGACGCAAAATCGCCCCGCACAGCAGTGCGGGGCGATTTTTGGTTTTCTCACCGCTTTTTTCTTCTCCGGCACACCAGAATTACCGCAACGGCTATCAGAATTAGGGCCAGCACCGGCAGCAGAAGCGGAAGGTAAAAAACCAGATAGCCCAGGTTGGGCGATTCTTTTTCCGGGTGCTCCGCCGTGCTGAGGGTAAAGGCCAGCTCTCCGTCGGGCAGGCCATCCAGAGACAGAGCGTAGCCTCCCTCTCCCTGTTCAAAGCCCTCCAGGCTGCTCTCCGTGAGGAAATAAGGGGTGTTGAGCAGGATGTCCAGCGTCCCAAAGGACTGCCAGGTCCGGGCCGGAGAGAGCAGATAGGTATAGGTGTAGATGGGCGGCTCGTAGTCGGTGTTGATGGCGGGGTAGAGGGGCGCGGTTACGGTGTTGACCACCCGCTCCCCAGGCCCTACGGTGAGCTCATACTCGTACCAGCGCATCAGGGTTTCGGACAGATCCCGGTGTGTCCCGCTGCCGCTGATGACGCCGCCGGCCCACAGGCTCCGGTTCAGATCCTCCACAAAGGCGTTGTACCAGTCCTGCGCCAGCACGCCGGACTCGCTCTCCCAGTCCGCCAGGGCCAGCTCACGGAACGCCATGTTGGAAGTGTCCATCAGCTCCACGGCGCCGTCGATCTCCTTCTCGCAGGCCCCGTTTTCGTACATCTGCCACTCCAGCTCCCCCACCGGCTCGCCGAAGCAGTAGACCGTGTACCGCTCCCCGTTCTCCGCCCATGCCTCCGCCTGCACGCCCTCCGTCAGGGTTTTTCCCCCGTTCTGCTCCTTCAGCAGCACCCGGGTGCGGGCCGGGTCGGCGTTCAGCCGGAAGGCGGCGCTGGCTGCCGGATAGGCCTCGCCGTCCACGCCGGTGACCTCATAGATATATTTCGTCACAGTCAGATCCGGGGTGTAGAAGGGATCGTCCACATAGCCGTCGTGGAGCAGGGCCATATCCCGCTCCAGGTCAAACTGGCTGTGCGGCTCCGCCAGGGTGTGCCGGACGCGCTTCTCTACCGCCGCGCCGTCCGCGGTGATGGCGTATTTGTCCCCATCAGCGCCCCAGATGTACGCCCCGGTCTCGCTGTCGTAGTAGTACCCGTAGTCGGGCGCAGCCCCGAAGGGGAACACCAAAGTGGCGGTGACGGTGTAGTCCGCCGGGTTGTAGAAGGTGTACTCCGCCGTCACCCGGCCGGTGTAGGATAGAAATTCCTCCGCCGTGTGGTAGTAGTTTTGCGGGAACTCCTGTACCTCAAAGGTCAGCTTCTCCCCCTCCACCTCCAGGGGGCAGGTCTCGTCGGTTATGATGGCCCCCGCCCGGTCCGTCCCCGACCAGTGGGACTGGGCTGAGTTGGCGGAGGCGGCGGGCGCGGTCCAGGCCCCCAGGAGCAGCAGGGTCAGTGCCGCCTTCCACAGACGTCTCTTCATGTTCATCACCGGTTCCTTCCCGCCCGCACTCCCGCGGGCGCGCCAAAAGCGGGCTGCCTCTTTCCAGTTTCAGCATATCATACCAGTCCATTTTCCGCAAGAAAGGGTTCCATAAACCGGGCCCCGGCGGGAGAAATTCTCCTGCCGGGGCCCGGTTTATGTTCTGTGTTGGAATGAACTCAGTTCAGCGCGCCGCCGCTCTCCTGGGGATTGAGAATGGTGATGCGGCCATCCAGGGCGGGCGCGATGCTGCCCTGGGCCTTGATGTACTCGCTGACCACGGTGCGGTAGTAGTCGTTGGTGCGGTAGACCAGCTTGCAGCCGGGCAGGTCCTGGGCCGCGGTCTCGCTGTTGTGCTCATTGCCGTCGTCGGGATTGAAGACGTTGAGCATGGTGTAGCCGTCGCCGCCGCCGCACATGAAGTCGTTGCAGGCCAGGGTGTACCAGGCGTCCAGGTCCAGGGGGGTGCCGTCCTCCAGGGTCACGGACACGATGCGCTCGCCCGCGGGCTTGGAGCCGTCAAAGGTGTACTTGATGCCGGAGACCTGGGGGAACTTGCCGTTGGTGGTGGGATAACCGTCCACGCCGTTCTCCAGGGCGTCCCACACGGTCTGGCCGGTGACCTCCACCAGGGTGACCTTGTTGTCAAAGGGCAGCATGGCGAACACGTCGCCCACGGTCACGTCCCCGGCGGTGAGGCCGGCACGGATGCCGCCGCCGTTCTGGATGGCGATGTCGGCGTCGCAGTAGTCCCGCAGGGCGTCGGCGGCCAGGTTGCCCAGGGGGCTCTCCTGGGTGCGCACCAGGGGGCTGGACCAGGCGATATCAGAGGCGCACTGGCCAATGACGACCTCCATCTGGGCGTCCAGGTCGGCCTGGTAGTCCTCGATGATGGCCTTGACCTCCGCGTCCTCGGGCACATCGGAGGAGAGGATGATCTGGTTGAAGGTGTAGCCCAGGACCTCACCGTCCTTCAGGTTCAGGTTGGTCTGGTTGACGCAGGTGCCCACGCCGCCGGGGTTGACCACAACGGTGCCCTCGATGTTCAGAGGGCGGCCGAAGATGTCGTTGCCGCCGCCGATCTCCATGTCGATGCCGTCAATCCTGGTGGGCACGGTGTTGTTGCCGCCGTGGAGGTGGGAGAGCATGATGACCACGTCGGCCTCGGCGTCCGCCTGGGCCACAACCTCCTGGCCCACCTCCCACTGATCGTGGAAGTCGATATCCTGGGTGTTGGCGTAGTGGGTGGTGGCCTTGCTGCCGTCATCGGTCAGACCCACAATGGCCACCTTCACGCCGCCCACTTCCTTGACGATATAGGGCTCAAACTGCTCGGGGTAGGTGCCGTCCTTCCAGTAGGTGTTGGCGGAGAGCATGGCGTACTCCGCCCGGTCGGCCAGGGAGAGCAGGTTGTCAAAGGAGTAGTCAAAGTCGTGGTTGCCCAGCACGGTGGCGTCGTAGCCCTGGGCGTTCATCACGTCCACGCTGGACTTGCCCAGGGAGATGTTGGCCAGGTCGGTGTTATAGGGGGAGTCGCCGCCGTCGAGGATCAGGGTGTTGGGGTTGCGGCGCTCGGCCTCGTCAAAGAGCCAGGCCGCCCGGGCGGAGCCGCCCACCTCGATGCTGGAGCCGGAGGGAGTGTAGGGCACCATGTTGCCGTGGATATCAGAGGTGGACATGGTGGTGATGATGGTCAGGTCACGGGTGGCGGTGTCCAGCAGCAGGGCCGCCTCGCCCCGGGTGATAACCGTGTCGTCCAGGGTCAGGCCCTCGGGCAGCAGACCGTCCGCCCTGCCCTGGGCCAGGAAGTCCATGTCCTTGTCCGCGCCGTAGACCGCTTTCATCACGGCCAGGGCGAACTCGGAGCGGGTCATGGTCCTGTCCCCCTGGAAGGCGCCGTCGATCTGGTCCATCAGGCGGGCCTCCAGCACGGTGTTGGCCACGGTCTCGGCCCAGGTCCCCACCGCGTCGGGGGCGGCGGGCATGAGCACCGCGTCCAGGGTGGCCACGGTAGTCTCGGTGGAGTAGAACTGCTTGGTGAGGGGCGCGGGCATGGTGCCGTCCTCATTGGCCTCGGGCGCGGGCGCCTCCATGGAGAACACGGGCACCAGGCAGAAGGCCTCATAGAGCAGGGAGGCCGCGGCGGAGCGGGTCAGGGGCGCCTCGGGATGGTAGGCGCCGGTGCCGTCGCCCTTGATGATCCCCTTCTCGGCCAGAGCCTCAATGCTCTGGGCGTAGGGGCCCGCCACGTCGCTCAGGGAGGCCGCCGACACCGGAGCTGCCAGTGTTACGGACATTGCCAGCGCCAGAGACAGGGGCAGGATGCGGATGGGACGCTTTTTCATGCTTACATTCCTTCTTTCTCTCGTTTGTCCTATGGTGCTGCATTATATCAAGGGGCTGGAGCCCGCTCAACCAAGGGCTGGTAAAAAACAGGTAAAATTCCGCAGAAAATGTCGCGCTTTTCTCAGGCGTTCAGGGCGGCGATCTCCTCGTTGAGGGCCTGGACATCGGGCATTTCAATGGGGTCGTTGGTCAGGCCGTAGGCCTGCTTCAGGGCGAGGATGCGGTACACGCTCTGGTCAATCCGCTCCTCGGTCAGGCGGCCGGAGGCCGCCGCGTCCAGCACCGCCTGCCGGGCCAGGGCCAGGTCCCCCTCGTTATGGCACACCAGCACCACGTCGCACCCGGCCTCCAGGGCCAGGACGGCGGCCTCGTCCAGGCCGTAATTTTCTGTGATGGCGCCCATGGTCAGGTCGTCCGTGAACACCACGCCGTCAAAGCCCAGCTGGTCCCGCAGCAGGCCGGTGACCACCGCCGGGGACAGGGACGCGGGGCGGTCCGGGTCGATGGCGGTCATGAGGATATGGGCCACCATGACGGCGGGCGCCCCCTCCCCTTCCCGGCCCTCAATGGCGCTCTGAAAGGGGATGAGCTCGGAGGCGAGCAGCTCGTCCACCGTCTTGGACACCGTGGGCAGCCCCACGTGGGAGTCCACCGCCGTGTCGCCATGGCCCGGGAAGTGCTTGACCACCGGGATGACCCCGCCGTCCATCATACCGTAGGCCGCCCAGGGGCCCACGGCCTCCACCGCCTCCGCCGTGGTGCCGAAGGCCCTGGTGCCGATGACCGTGTTCTCCGGGTTGCTCCAGATGTCCAGGGACGGGGCGAAGTCCAGGTTAAAGCCAAAGGCCGCGCACTCGCGGGCCAGCACCTGGCCCAGGGCATAGCCCAGCTCTCCGCTGCCGCTCTGGCCGTAGGTGTAGGCGTCCTCCAGGGGGCTCACCTCATCGGGCATTCGCTCCACAGTGCCCCCCTCCTGGTCCACAGAGAAAAAGAGGGGGACGTAATCGCCGTTCTCAGCCCGCAGGTCGTTGACCAGGGCCGTCAGCTCCTCCGCCGTGCCCACGTTGCGGCCGAAGAAAATCAGCCCGCCCACCTTGTAATCCCGGATAAGGCTGTCCACATAGTCCCCGTCCTCCGTGCCGTAGAACCCGGCGATGAAGAGCTGGCCCACCTTCTCCTCCAGGGTCATGGCGGCCATCTGCTCTGCGACAGGGTCGGGGGCGGACGTGGACGCAGGCGGCTCACTCCCGGCAGGGAAGGACGCCACAGGGACGGTTGTCTCCGGCGCGGAGGCGGAGGGCGCCGCGGATTCCGGTCCGGAGGCTGTGGGTTCCCCTGCCGGTGCGGGGGGCTGGGCCGGGTCGCCGGTGCAGCCTCCCATGGCAAACAGCATTGCAATCATCAGTAGTATGGTCAGGGTCTTTTTCATCGCGCTATCTCCTGCTCAGTTTTTGCAGAATATCCAAACAGCTCTGCCTTTTCTTTGTCAACATTATACCATGAAAGAGAAAAACAGGGAAGGATGATCTGCGCTCCGGTCATCCTTCCCCGCTCTTCATTTATACAAACTGGTTCCGCTGCGGATCATAGACATACCCGACAGCCTCCAGCTTGGCCGCTATCTCTCCGGCGTCGGCCTGAAGATCATCGCACAGCGCCTCCAGGCTGGGGTACTGGTCCCTCAGCTTAGTGTTGAGATAGCTGAGCAAAATCACGGGGTCCTGAGGCAGCATATGCGGCCCCTCCTTTCCGGTTCACCGGGCTGGGTATTGCGGGAAAACGCTGCTCTTACAGCCCCAGCTTCTCCGCCACCAGGTCGTCCACCTTGGCAAGCGCATCATCCCCCACGCGGCCATGCCGCGCGGGGACCCCATCGCTTTTTATCTGCTCGGGCGGAGTGAATCCGCCCGGCATCAAGGTTTTGGCTCCGCCAAAACGCTTGGGACGCCGCACTCGCGGCGGAGCTGGACGACGCGGGTTGCAGCCCGTGCCGCGTTGTTACTCTACACAGTTAAAAAGCTTATCTGCTACGAAATCGTCCACCTTGGCCAGCGCATCGTCCAGCTTCAGCACATCGAAGCCACCGCCCATGGCGCTGTCAGGCTTGCCGCCGCCCTTGCCGCCGCAGATGGCGGTGACGTTCTTGATGATATCGCCGGCCTTGATGCCCTTGGCCACAGCCTCCTTGCCGCACACAACCTGGAAGGTGATCTTGCCGTCGTTGACAGCAGAGAGCACCGCCACCACGTTGGGCTGCTTGTCCCGGAGCATATCGCCCATCTGGCGCAGCTTGGCCGCGTCAGCGTTGGGCAGAGTGGCGGTGAGCACCTTCAGGTCGCCCACAGTGTGGCCGCCCATGAGGAAGCGCTCGGTCTCGCCGGCGGCCTCCTTGGCCTTGAACTTCTCCACCATGTGACGCAGCTCACGCAGCTCGGCGATGGTCTGCTCGGCCTTCTCACGCAGCTCGCTGGGCTTGGCCTTGAGCACCGCGGCGGCCTCGAACAGGAGGGCCTGGTTGCGGTTCATAATCTCCAGGGACTGGGCGCCGGTGGTGGCCTCGATGCGGCGGACGCCGGAGGCCACGGAGAACTCGCTCTCAATGTGGAACACGCCCACCTTGGCGGTGTTGTCCAGGTGAGTGCCGCCGCAGAACTCCACGGAGTAGCCGTGGCCCATGTCCACCACCCGGACGGTGTCGCCGTACTTCTCGCCGAAGAGGGCGATGGCCCCCTTCTTCTTGGCCTCCTCAATGGGCAGCACGTCGGTATGGACGTCGTAGCCCTCCAGCACGGCCTCGTTGACCATGGCGCTGACCTTGGAGAGCTCCTCGGCGGTCATGGCGGAGAAGTGGGTGAAGTCGAAGCGGAGCCTGTCCTCCTCCACCAGGGAGCCGGCCTGCTGCACGTGGTCGCCCAGGACGGTGCGCAGGGCCTTGTCCAGCAGGTGGGTGGCGGAGTGGGCGCGCATGACGGCCTTGCGCCGTTTCACATCGATGGCGGCGGACACGGTGTCGCCCACCTTGATGACGCCGCCGGACAGCTTGCCGTAGTGCATATACTTGCCGCCCTTGTTCTTCTGCACGTCGGTGACGGTAAAGACGGCGGAGCCGGCGGTAATGACGCCGTGGTCAGCCACCTGGCCGCCCATCTCGGCATAGAAGGGGGTCTTGTCCAGCACCACGATGGCCTCCACGCCGGGCATGACCTCCCCGGCCTGCTCGTTCTCCACCACCAGGGCCACCACCCTGGCGTCGTCAATGGCGGTGCGGTCATAGCCCACGAACCGGGTCTCGGGCACGTCCTTGCCGAACTCCACGCCGGCCCAGCCCAGGTCGCCCAGGGCCTCCCGGGCCTTCCGGGCCCGCTCCTTCTGCTCCTGCATCAGCTTCTGGAAGCCGTCCTGGTCCACGGTCATGCCCTGCTCCTGGACCATCTCAATGGTCAGGTCGATGGGGAAGCCGTAGGTGTCGTAGAGCTTGAAGGCGTCGGCGCCGGAGAACACGGTCTCGCCCTTGGCCTTGTGGCCCTCCAGCAGGTCGGAGAAAATCTTCATGCCGCCGTCGATGGTGCGGGCGAAGTTCTCCTCCTCGGTGCGGATGACCTTGGTGATATAGTCCTGGCGCTCCCGCAGCTCGGGGTAGTGGCCCTCGTTCTCATGGATGACGGTGTCACATACCTCATAGAGGAAGGGGTCGTTGACGCCCAGCAGCTTGCCGTGGCGGGCGGCCCGGCGGAGCAGGCGGCGGAGCACGTAGCCCCGGCCCTCGTTGGAGGGCAACACGCCGTCGCAGATCATAAAGGTGGCGGAGCGGATGTGGTCGGTGATGACGCGGAGGGAAACGTCCTTGGCGGCGGTCTCGCCATAGTGGGCGTGGGTGATCTCGGAGACCTTGTTGGTGATGTTCATGACGGTGTCCACGTCGAAGAGGGACGCCACGTCCTGACACACGCAGGCCAGGCGCTCCAGGCCCATGCCGGTGTCGATGTTCTTCTGCTTGAGCTCGGTGTAGTGGTTCTCGCCGTCGTTGTTGAACTGGGAGAACACCACGTTCCAGACCTCGATATACCGGTCGCAGTCGCAGCCCACGGTGCAGCCGGGCTTGCCGCAGCCCCAGCGCTCGCCCCGGTCATAGTAGATCTCGGAGCAGGGGCCGCAGGGGCCGGAGCCGTGCTCCCAGAAGTTGTCCTCCTTGCCGAACTTGAAGATGCGCTCGGCGGGGATGCCGATCTCCTCGTGCCAGATGCGGAAGGCCTCGTCATCGGCGGGGGTGGTCTCGTTGCCGGCGAACACGGAGGGATAGAGCCGCTCAGGGTCCAGACCCACCCACTCGGGGCTGGTCAGGAACTCCCAGGCCCAGTGAATGGCCTCCTTTTTGAAGTAGTCGCCGAAGGAGAAGTTGCCCAGCATCTCGAAGTAGGTGCCGTGGCGGGCGGTGTGGCCGATGTTCTCAATGTCGCCGGTGCGGATGCACTTCTGGCAGGTGGTCACCCGGTGGCGGGGGGGCTCCTGCTCACCGGTGAAGAAGGGCTTCATGGGCGCCATGCCGGAGTTGATGAGCAGCAGGCTGGCGTCGTTCTGGGGGATGAGGGAGAAGCTGGGCAGGCGCAGATGGCCCTTTGTCTCAAAGAACTTCAGGAACATCTCCCGCAGCTCGTTGAGACCGTACTTTTTGGGTTCCATGGGAATGACCTCCTCTAAAATGTCCGGCGCGGGCTGTCCGCGCCTCTCTCGGGGTAAAACAAAAGCGCCTCACCCCCGTTCACAGGGGCAAAGCGCAGGCTTCGCGGTACCACCCTGATTATGCCGGCAGCACACATCCGGCACATCTCATTGCGTCCATAACGCGGACTCACGTCCCGCTCGTCGCGGGCGGCTGGTGAAGTGGCGCGCGGGTCCGTGTCGCGGAGGGCTCTCACCGTCCCCTCTCGCTCGTCGCGGCGTGGCCCGCTTGGCTTCGTCATGGCCTTTGGCCTGAATATTGTATCACAAACTGTCCGTTTGTCAACACCTCCTCGGCCCTGTTCTGCCTCTTTTTGCCTCGGTTTTCCTGGATTTTCCTTTCCCCCGGAGAATCTGTCCACAAAAAGGCGGGAACAGCGGAAAATTGCTGGGCCCACCCCACGGAACCGGAGCGAAGCCGGACCGTCTTGCCCTTTCACTGTGGGTCCGCCGGCAGGGTCCTGGCGGACATGGGATGGCAGAACGCCGTGCCCCGGCCACAGGCATTCATGCGGATCATCGCATACCAGCACAAGCTGAGAACAGGCTGAAATCCCAGGGGAATTTTTTAGATTCATTTTCGCACTCCGCAGTCTTTCATAATTTTTTAGTCTTATTTCTATTTTATGGTTCTTTCTACAAAAGAAACGTCTTCATTCTCCTTTTAGTAATATATTAATAATAAATATCTTTTTTACTATTGAAATTGTAACCATAGTCTGCTATAATCCATGTCATGATTTCCAGATGACGGAATTACAGCGAAACAATGTCCCCCCAAGCATATCCCGCATATATTTTTTCGGAAAATAGAAAAGGAGTTGTACACAATTGAAGAAGAATTTTGCATCTTCACTTCTGGTCGGCACGCTTGTGCTGGCGCAGACCGCTCCCGCCTTTGCCGCCGGCGACGCCGCCGGCCACTGGGCTCAGGACGCGCTGAACACCTGGCAGAACTACGGCGTCATTCAGGGTGATGAAAACGGCAACCTCATGCCTGACAGCGGCATCACCCGCGGCGAGATGGCCGTGATGCTGGACCGGGTCATGGCCTACCGGCTCAAGGCCCAGAACACCTTCTCCGACCTGAACCAGAGCTGGTACACCGACGCCATTCTGGGGGCCAACGCCGCCGGTATCATTATGGGCATGGGCGACGGCACCGTCCAGCCCGGCGCGTCCATCACCCGTCAGGAGACCGCCGTCATGTTCGCCCGGGTGCTGGATCTGGACACCCATTCCGCCCCTGACGCCGGCTTCCGGGACCAGTCCTCCATCCCCGGCTGGGCCGTGGGCGCTGTCAACGCCATGGCCGCCGCCGGATACATGCAGGGCAGCAGCGGCCTGTTCCGCCCCGCCGACACCATCACCCGGGCCGAGGTCGTCACCATTCTGAACAACATCTTTAACGCCAACTACAACGCCTCCGGCGAGTACACCGGCGATGTGGACGGCTCTGCCGTCATCAGCGCCGACAATGTGACCCTCAGGGATATGCACATCACCGGCGACCTCATTGTGGCCGAGGGCGTGGGCGAGGGCCATGTGGAGCTGGACAACGTCACGGTGGGCGGCCGTCTGCTGGTCCGCGGCGGCGGCGCAAACTCCATCGTCATCAAGGGAAACTCCAAGATCTCCCAGGTCATTGTCTCCCGCCAGGACGGCAAGGTCCGTGTGGCCGTGGAGGACAGCGCGCAGGTCTCCGTCGTCGTGGTTGAGGAGGGCTCCGACTCCGTCAAGCTGGAGGGAGCCCTTGGCACCGTCAGCGTCGAGAGCGCCGGCGCCGCCGTTGAAATTGCCGGCAAGGTGAACACCGTGGATGTCACCGCGTCTGCCGACGGCGCCGCTGTCACCGTGAGCAAGGACGCCGCCGTCAGCACCCTGACCACCTCCGCCGAGAACGCCACTCTGACTGTGGCCGGCAATGTGACGAACGTGGCTGTGACTGCGCACGCCGACGGCACCTCCGTCAGGACGGAGCGCGGCGCCAGGATCGACTCCGTCACCACCGCCGGTGCCAACACCACTGTGGCGGGCAGCGGTACCGTCAGCAAGGTGGAGGCCCAGTCCGGCGCCACCGGCACCACCGTCACCACCAGCGGCACCAAGGTGGAAAACAACAGCTCCGAGGCCGTCGCCACCGGCAGCGGCTCCATCGGGTCCGGTACCTCCGGCACCACCAACCGCCCCTCCACCGGCGGCGGCTCCTCTGTGGTCACCACCGCCACCGTCTCCTCCGCGGAGGAGCTGAACGCGGCCCTGGCGAACAGCGCCATCACTGCCATCCGTATCTCCGGCACCATCGGTTCCGAGGGCGTCTATGAAATCATCAAGGTGGATCGGGCTGTCTCCATCAAGGGCGGCACCGTGTACGGCTCCTTCGTGGTGACCGGCGACGGCGCTGTGATTGACGGCGTAACCATCTACAACAGGGGCGATTCCTCCGGTGAGAACACCGCCGCCCGCAACGGCATCAACGCCGCCTGCCACACCCTGACCGTCAAAAACTGCACCTTTGAGATGAAGTCCTCTGCCAACGGCATCTCCAACGGTATCTCCATCTGGCCCACCCAGGCTGAGGTGAACTACACCATCACCGGCAATACGTTTACGGGCTATCAAACCGATGACAGCGGCTACTCCTCTGTTGCGGTCACCATCTCCGGCGGCATCAGCAAGCCTGCGGTCACCGGCCTGGACGCCGCCAGCGTTCCCGCCTCCATGACCAAGGAGCAGGATCTGGCCATTATCACCGGCAACACCTTTGCCAACTGCAAGGGCGACTACACCCGTGAGGATTGGACCGGCGGCAATAAGGTTTTCTGCAAGTCCCTGTCCTCCGGCGACAATCTCTATCTGGAGGGCGCCGCCGACACTGCCAGCTACTACATCACCGGCGCGGTCACCCGCGGGAGCGACGCCACCGTCAAGGCCGGCACCACGCTGACCGTCATGGAGGGGGCCTCCCTCACGATTGCCGAGGGCAAGACCCTGACGGTCAATGGCGCTCTGATTGTCAACGGCACCCTGACAAACAACGGCACCATCACCGGTACGGTCACCGCCCCCGGCTATGTGGAGGTGGACGGCAACTGGGTCAAGCGGTTCGAGTCCGGTCTTGGCACCGCCGAGTCCCCCTACGAGATTGCCAATAACCTTCAGATGAGCCAGATCGTCAATGGCGCTGACGATGAGCATCTGGTGTATTACAAGCTGACCGATAATCTTGACCTGAAAGACAGCGCGGCCTATACTTCCGGCACCCCCCTGGCCCTGAATATTGTCTTCGACGGCAACGGCAAGACCATTTTCGCCAGCGAAAAGACTGAGCTCAACGGCGTGTTCGGCACTGTGGGCGGCAAGACTACCATCAAGAACCTGACCTACGATCTGACCAACCTGGGCATGCGGGGCGCTTTCTCCGATATCTGCGGCCTGATCAACAGCGCCAGCGGCTCCTATGCCGATATTCTGGTGGAGAACGTGACCATCACCGGCTCCCACAGCGTCGCCAGCAACAACGGTCCCTTTGTCATGACCGAGCAGCTGGCCAACTCCACCCTGACCTTCAGAGGCTGCGACATGGCCGCCGACCTGAGCGGCGTGGGCTACAACAGCTGCTTTATCGGCTGGCAGATGGCCACGCTCAACGACAAGTCCACCGTCTGCAACGCAGCCATCGTCCTGGAGGACTGCACTGTCTCCGGCAGGCTGGTGTGCCCGAAGGCTTCCATTGTTACCGCCAACGGCTTCAACGCTACCACACGCAGCTATGCGTACGAGGGTTCCAACACCCTCACCGGCACCGTGCGCGGTACTGAGGCCGCCAAGTACTTCACCGCCGTGTCCTTCTCCAGTGCGCAGGCCCAGGAACAGGCCGCCCAGAATGCTTTCCTCCACGAGGGCAGCACCGGCTCTCTGTACGTGGGTCAGGATGACAGCGCCCTTGCCATCTCCGTGGCGGAGGACGGCAAGCTGACTGTGACTCCTTCCGACAGCGACAGCGTCACCAAGTACGAGGTGCGCATCGGTCTGTACACCACGCTCTATAACAACGCCACCAAGTCCGAGAACGGCACCTGGCTGTTCTTCGCCACCCAGACTGTGGACAAGGACGCGCTGGACTCCCTCTGCCTGTACAACTACAAGTTTATCGACGCGGGATATGACGGACTGGGCGAGATCTCCATGGATGCCGCCGGCAACAAGATCGCCTCCCTCGACGGCGCCACCTATTATGTTGTGTCCGATTATATCTACCCCGATGCCAGCGGTCTCCAGGGCTATGTGGGCAGCCCCGACGCCCCCGGTATCCGCGGCGCGGCCATCATCCAGGTGATTGCCTACGCCGGCGACACCCTGCACTCCTCCGCCATTTATCAGGGCTGAACAAATCCCCCGATAAAAATCCTGGCCGGCTCAGAGAGCCGGCCAGGATTCCGTTCTGTCAAGCAGGAGGCCGGGCCCCGTCTGGGCCCGGCCTCCTCAGCGTGTCGAAAAACCTCCCAGAAGGGGAAGCCTCGCAGAGTTCCGTCATCCGCAGATGACAGAATCAAATGAAAATCTGTCAATTTCGAGGACATGCGCCT
>CAJFTA010000042.1 GCA_904419835.1 uncultured Pseudoflavonifractor sp.
GGCCCGGGGCGAGCTCCACTGCATCGGCGCCACCACCCTCAACGAGTACCGCCAGTATATCGAGAAGGACGCCGCCCTGGAGCGGCGGTTCCAGCCCGTGCTGGTCAACGAGCCCACCGTGGAGGACACCATCGCCATCCTCCGGGGCCTGAAGGAGCGGTACGAGGTGTACCACGGCGTGAAGATCACCGACAGCGCCATCATCGCCGCCGCCACACTCTCCAACCGCTATATCACCGACCGGTTCCTCCCCGACAAGGCCATCGACCTCATCGACGAGGCCTGCGCCATGATCCGCACGGAGATCGACTCCATGCCCACCGAGCTGGACGTGATCCAGCGGAAGATCACCCAGCATGAGATTGAGGAGGCCGCCCTGAAAAAGGAGACCGACAAGATCTCCCAGGAGCATCTGGCCGAGATCCAGAAGGAGCTCTCCGACATGCGGGAGGACTTCAAGGCCAAGAAGGCCCAGTGGGAGAACGAGAAGGACGCCATCGGCAAGGTCCAGAAGCTCCGGGAGGAGCTGGAGCAGGCCAACGCCGAGCTGGAGAAGGCCCAGCGGTCCTACGACCTGAACAGGGCCGCCGAGCTTCAGTACGGCCGCATCCCCGAGCTGCACAAGCGGCTGGAGGCCGAGGAGGCCCTGGCCCAGCAGGGCAGGGAGAACTCCCTCCTGCGGGACAAGGTCACCGAGGAGGAGATCGCCCGCATCATCGAGCGCTGGACCGGCATCCCCGTGGCCAAGCTGATGGAGGGCGAGCGGGAGAAGCTGCTCCACCTGGAGGACATCCTCCACAAGCGGGTCATCGGCCAGGACGAGGCCGTGCGCCTGGTGTCCGAGGCCATCCTCCGCAGCCGGGCCGGCATCGCCGACCCTGACAAGCCCATCGGCTCCTTCCTGTTCCTGGGCCCCACCGGCGTGGGCAAAACCGAGCTGGCCAAGACCCTGGCCGAGGCCCTGTTCGACAGCGAGAAAAACCTGGTGCGCATCGACATGAGCGAGTACATGGAGAAGTTCTCGGTCTCCCGCCTCATCGGCGCGCCTCCGGGATACGTGGGCTATGAGGAGGGCGGCCAGCTCACCGAGGCCGTCCGCCGCCACCCCTACTCGGTGGTCCTCTTCGACGAGGTGGAGAAGGCCCACCCCGACGTGTTCAACGTGCTCCTCCAGGTGCTGGACGACGGTCGGATCACCGACAGCCAGGGCCGCACCGTGGACTTCAAGAACACCATCATCATCCTCACCTCCAACCTGGGCAGCCAGTTCCTGCTGGACGGTATCGACGCCAGCGGCGAGATCAGCCAGACCGCCCGGGACCAGGTAAACGACCTGCTCAAGCACTCCTTCCGGCCCGAGTTCCTCAACCGGCTGGATGAGATTGTGTTCTACAAGCCCCTGACCAAGGACAACATCACCCACATCATCGACCTGCTGGTGGCCGACCTGAACCGCCGCCTGGCCGACAAGCAGCTCACCGTGGAACTGACCCAGGCCGCCAAGGACTTCGTCATCGACAGCTCCTACGACCCCATCTACGGCGCCCGTCCCCTGCGCCGCTTCGTGCAGCACACCGTGGAGACCCTCATCAGCCGCAAGATCATCGCCGACCAGGTCTCCCCCGGCGACACCATCACCGTGGACTGCCGGGACGGCGCGCTCACCGTGGACGCCCATCAGGTGCTCACCGGCGAGGTTGTAACCCAATAACAGAAACAGACCGCAGAGCGGCGGCAGCGCATTAAATGCGCTGCCGCCGCTTTTCTTATATCCCGGAGGGCTGGTCCGCCTCTGTCACCGTGCTCACAAGGCCTGTCCCGGACCAGCGCTCATAAAACGCCGGCCTGCCCCCCATCACCCGGGCCAGGGCAAGGAACAGGAACACCAGGTATCCCACCACAGCGGCGCCGCCCAACAGCAGGCCGGCCAGCTCTGTCACCAGCCCCCAGGCCTCCAGAGCGTCCAGCAGGCAGCGGAGCGCGGGGAGGCTCCAGCGGACTGCGGCCAGCAGGAGGCCGTAGCGCAGGAGGTACTGATACCACCTGGGCGGCCGCCCCGCCGCTGTGACCAGCTTCAGCCGGGTCAGGCGGTGCCCCACTGTGCTCCCGCCCAGCAGCACGGGGCAAAAAGCAAAATAGGCCAGGCAGAGCGCCTGCACCGCCGATTCGGGCAGCTGCACCCGCCAGTGAAACGCCGCGGCCGCCAGATTCAGCACCACCACAGCCAGCCCCAGCACAATGCCGTCGTACAGCAGCGCCACCAGCCGCCGCAGGAAGGACACCCGCCGCCCCCGGGCAAAGCTGGCCCGGTCCATCTTCTCCCGGGTGGGCAGCACACGCGCCGCCAGCCCGGCAATCAGGTACCCGATCATGCTGCCGCAGGTGTTGACCATCAGGTCGTCCACGTCAAAGATGCGGTAGCTGCCCGGATAGATGAAGTAGAGCCCGGTGAGCTGGGTCAGCTCGAAAAACAGGGACAGCAGCGCGGAGAGCACCAGCGTCTTTTTCCAGCCGCAGCGGAAGTAGTAGCGCAGATACATGCCAAAGGGCACGGTCATCAGGAGATTGAACGCCGTGGTCAGAAAGGCCCCGCAGGTGAACAGGGAGACCCAGGTCTCCGGCCGGTTCCAGACAACATGGGAGGTGCGAAGGATGTCCCCCACAAAGGCGAAGGGGATCAGCTGGGCCTTGTGGCCGTGGAGAGCGGCCGCCGCCTCGCTGCTGGGCAGGGGCAGAATGACCAGGCAGTACACGCACAGGAGGTACAGCACAAAGGAGTACACCACCAGGATGCGCACGCTGAGCACCGAGCCGTACTTGTGGTAGTTGAACGCGATGTAGGGGACGGTGAACAGCACCGCCAGAATGGGGAACAGAATGGCCGCCTGCCGGAGCGCCTCCAGATAGCTGCTCATGGAACTTACCTTCTCTCTTCTCTTCGTTGGTATCTATGCTATCAGAAAAGATTCAAGGAATCCTTAAGAAGGACATTATTTTTTCTTTTTTCGCGTTTTCCGCTCCCTCTCGAGCCCGCAAAGCCTTGGAAACACTGGGATTCTACCGCTGGTTTACCGTCTCCCACCAGAAATCGGTTGCCAAATCTCTCCGGCTCGGCTATGCTGAAAGCAGAAAAAAGGAGGTGCCGCATATGGACAGCATCCGAACCGGCAGTTTTATCGCCTCCCTCCGCCGGGAGAAGGGCATGACCCAGAAAGAGCTGGCCTCTCTGCTGGGCGTCAGCGACAAGGCGGTCAGCAAGTGGGAGCGGGGCGAGAGCTACCCCGAGGTCACCCTGTTCCCCGCCCTGAGCGCCATTCTGGGCGTCACCGCCGACGAGCTGATGGCAGGGGAGCGCCAACCCCGGCCCCACACCGAAGCCCCCGAACCCGTCCGCGTCCCCGAGCAGTCCCTCTATCCCCTCCTGATGGACAGCGTGCGGGAGAAGGCCGCCCGCAGCGCCCTGCTGGCCTGGCTGCTGGCGGTGCTGGCCTTTGTGGTCAAGTACGCCTTCTCCGGCAACAGCCTCAGCGAGGGCCCCCTCTTCCCCTGGCTGGCCCCCGGGGCCGCCGCCCTGCTGGGCATCGCGGGGGCGGTGCTCCTGTTCCTGGCCTCCGGGCAGTTCTCCGCCTCCCGGCGGCAGTACCAGGCCATGTCCGGCCTCACCGACGGCCGCACCCTCTCCCCCTATGTCCTGCTCTTCGCCCTCACCGCATTGTTCCTGCTGTCCAGCCTGACCCTGGACGCCATGGCGGGCAGCAGCGTGCTCAACGCCAAGGGCGACAACCTGGTGGTCCTCAAGTCCAGCACCATCAACCTCTCCATCGTCTTTGCCTGCGTGCTGGCCGCCGCCAACCTGGCCATCCGCCGGTGGGGCGACCGGCGGCCCGACCGGCCGGACCGGCTGGAAATGGCCGTCACCCTGCTCACCGCCGCTGCGACCGTGGCCGCCGCCCTCCTGCTGATCCGCTTCCTGTGGGACGCGGTGGAGCAGGGGCTGTACCAACAGCCGATTCTGCCCGACCTGGGGGAGGACGGCCCCCAGTACGGCGGATTTGACTACCTGAAGTATCTGGTGTCCGGCCTCCAGTACGGCCTGCCCGGCGTGGCCCCCGCGCTCTTCGGCGGCATCGGGGCCTGCGCCCTGCTCAACCTGTTCTGGATGGTCCGGCGGCGGGACCTGCGCAGCGTGGTGTGCGGTCTGGCCAATCTGGCCATCCCCGGCCTGGTGCTGGGCGGCTTCGACTTCTGGTTCAAGCTGGCTCCCTTTTATAGCGCGTTGAACGGTACCGAGCCCACCGCCTTCCTCTTTGTGGTGGTGATCGGCCTGTTCGACCTGTTCCTGGCCGCCGCCCTCACCCTCCGTCACCTGGCCGGCGCGGCGGCGCCAGTCCGGCGTCCTCACGGATAAAGGCATCTGAAAAACAGCCCGCCTCCGGGCCGCAAAGCGGCCCGGAGGCGGGCTGTCCCCTGTACGGGCATTCAGTCGAATTCCGGCTGCCAGTTTTCATCTCCGGCTGCGCGAAAACACAGCGCAACCTGCCCGGCCGTGGTCTTGTCCTCGCAGAGGGACGGCAGGCTGTCCTGGGCAAACCATCCGCTGTCCACAGTCTCCAGATTGGCCTGGAATTCACCGCCTACCAGTTTGCAGAGCACAAAGACCTTGCAGACGCCGTTGAGAAAGGCCGGGGTGTTGTGGCGGTTGCGGTCGTGAAGGGCGATGATCCGCTCTGCCACAACCTCCAGTCCTGCCTCTTCCCGGACCTCCTTCTCTGTGTTTTCCCTGATACTCTGATCCACATCCACCCATCCGCCCGGCAATGACCACAGGCCGCCGCGCTCCTGTACCAGGAGGATCTTTCCCTCCCGGAACACAGCCGCCCGGGTATCCAGCTTGGGCGTCTGATAGCCTGTCTCACAGCAGAACAGCTCCTTAACCCTGCCCAGCGGAATGTCCGCCTGATGGCTCACCATCTCGGCCGCAATATCCCGAATGCGCTGAAACCGCTCCAGATCATAGGGATCCTTCGAATAAGTCAGGCCGGCCTGCGCCAGAAACTGCAATTCCCGCGCCCACTTGGTCCAGGTTTCATCCATGTATATTACCTCCTTCAGTACTATCCATATTTTTGCACATCGCAAAAGGCCGCTGTGGATTTGGCGCAATTCTCCGTTTTGCCCGGCAGATGCACAGATAGGACGGCGCAGCTGAAAATTGCGCCGTCCTATCTCAGGCTGTCGAAAAAATCCAAGGACTTTTTCGACAGCCTTCAAAAATGCCGTTACTTCCGCGCCGCACAGCGGCGCAAAAGTCCTCGCTCCGCTCTCCGCAAGCCTTGCGCAGCAAGGCATTGCGGGGCATTCGATTTCACGCGAGGCGGGCGGCTGCCCCCTCGCGCTCCCCCGCCCCGGTCCAGGCGGATTCTGTTCAACGGAAGTTTTTCGACACGCTGAGAGAGGACAGCCCAGTTGAAAACTGTGCCGTCCTCTCTCTTTTCCGATTAGAGCACCTTGCAGATACGCTCAACGGCCTCCACGGTGGCGTCCGCGCCGCCGAAGGCTGTCAGGCGGATATAGCCCTCGCCGCTGGGGCCGAAGCCGGCGCCGGGGGTGGTGACCACGTTGGCCTGGTGGAGCAGCTTGTCGAAGAACTCCCAGGAACCCATGCCGTCGGGGGTCTTGGCCCAGACGTAGGGGGAGTTCTCACCGCCGGACACGGTGAGGCCGGCGGCCTTCAGGCCGTCAAAGATGACCTTGGCGTTGCGCTTGTAGAAGGCGATGTTCTCCATCACCTGGGCGTGGCCCTCGGGGGTATAAATGGCGGCCGCGCCCCGCTGGACCACATAGGGCACGCCGTTGAACTTGGTGCACTGGCGGCGGTTCCACAGGGCGTTCAGGCTGGCGCCGTCCCGCTCCAGGGCCTTGGGCACCACGGTGTAGGCGCAGCGGGTGCCGGTGAAGCCGGCGGTCTTGGAGAAGGAGCGGAACTCGATGGCGCAGGTCTTGGCGCCGGGAATCTCAAAGATGCTGTGGGGGACCTCCGGGTCGGAGATAAAGGCCTCGTAGGCGGAGTCAAAGAGAATCACGCTGCCGTTGGCGTTGGCCCAGTCCACCCAGGCCTGGAGCTGGGCGCGGGTGGCCACGGCTCCGGTGGGGTTGTTGGGGAAGCAGAGGTAGACCAGGTCGGCCTTCTCCTGGGGGATGGCGGGCGCAAAGCCGTTCTCCGCCACACAGGGCATGTAGACCAGGCGGCTCCACTTGCCGGTCTCCTCGCTGAAGTCCCCGGCCCGGCCGGCCATGGCGTTGGTGTCCACATACACGGGGTACACCGGGTCGCACACCGCCACCACGTTGTCGGTGCCGAAGATGTCGCCGATGTTGCCGCAGTCGCTCTTGGCGCCGTCGGAGACGAAGATCTCGGAGGGGTCAATCTCCACGCCCCGGGCGTGGTAGTCGTGGGCGGCAATGGCCTCCCGGAGGAAGTCGTAGCCCTGCTCGGGGCCGTAGCCGTGGAAGCCCTCGGCGGTGGCCATCTCGTCCACGGCGGCGTGCATGGCGGCGGTGACGGCGGGCACCAGGGGGCGGGTTACGTCGCCGATGCCCAGGCGGATGAGCTTCTTGTCCGGGTTGGCGTCAGCGTACACCGCCACCCGGCGGGCAATCTCGGAAAACAGGTAGCTGCCGGGCAGCTTGAGGTAGTTGCGGTTAATGGTGGTCATATGCATCCTCCGTATCTGCTCCTCCTCGGGGGACCCCGGGGCGGAAATTTTCTGTTGTAACCTGTTGGCAGGCATTATTGTATCGCTTTTTCCCACGGGACACAACGGTAATTTTACTTTTCCAGGGAAATTTCTCCTTCAAAGACGGTCACCGCCGGGCCGGTCATGTAGAGATGGCCGTTCTCCTCCGCCCAGCGGACCTCCAGCTCGCCGCCGGGCAGGCGGACGGCGGTGTGGCGGGACACCAGCCCGTCCTGGGCCGCGGCGGCCAGGGCGGCGCAGGCGCCGGTGCCGCAGGCCAGGGTCTCGCCGCTCCCCCGCTCCCACACCCGCACCTTCAGGCCGCCCCGGTCATCCGTCTGGGCAAACTCCACGTTCACCCGGTCCGGGAAGGCGGGGTGGCGCTCCAGGGCCGGGCCCAGCTCCGCCAGGTTCAGGGCGTCCACCTCTCCGCAGAACACTACGGCGTGGGGATTGCCCACCGACACGGGGACGGCCCGCCACGTTCTCCCCGCCGCCGTCAGCTTTACCGGCGGCGACAGCGCCGGCCGCCCCATGTCCACCAGCACCGCGTGCACCCGCCCGTCCCGGAGAAACAGCTCCAGGTAGCGCACCCCGGAGGCGGTCTCCACGGTCAGAAGGGAGGTCTTTCTGGTCAGCCCCTTGTCGTACACGTATTTGCCCAGGCAGCGGATGCCGTTGCCGCACATGGCCCCTTCCGAGCCGTCGGCGTTGAAAATCCGCATGCCGAAGTCTGCCCGCTCCGACGGGCAGATGCAGATCAGCCCGTCCGCCCCCACGCCGAAGTGGCGGTCGGACAACCGGGCCGCCAGCTCGGGCAGATTGTCCGGCAAGCCGCCGGTACAGTTGAGATACACATAGTCGTTGCCCAGACCCTGCATTTTGGTAAAGCGCATGGCTCTCTCCCCCGCCGCCCCGCCGGATTTCCGGCGGGACGTGCCCTGCGGGGGCTGTCCCCCGGAGCGGGGCCGTACCCCCTATCCCTATGCGCCGCAGTCCTCGCTGAGAACCTGCCGGGCGGTATCCAGCAGGCGGGAACCGCTGTCCATGCTCCGCTTCTGAAGGTAGCGGTGGGCCTCCTCCTCCGAGATGCCCCGGCTGGCCATCAGGACGGCCTTGGCCTGCTCCACCACCGCCTTCTCCTCCTCGCTGCGGCGGGGGCGGGTCATCTTCTCCAGCCGGCGCCCCACCTGGAGCAGCAGCCGCACCGAGGCGATCAGGTCCCCCCGTGATACCGGGGAGGCCAGCTTGAAGATATCGTCGCTCCCGCACATCTCCAGCATGCCCTGGGCGGCTACCATCAGCATGGCGCAGGACGGGGGCAGGTCCTCAAACAGGTGCTCGGCGGACTCGTCATGGAATTTATACCCGCAGACCACGGCGGAGATGCGCTGCTTGCTCACCACCCGCTTGACCTCGGCGGCGCTGCGGCAGACCACGCAGGAGGCGGTGCCGGAGCTCTCCAGAATATCCCGGATGCGCCGGCCGCTCTCCTCCTTGGCAAAGGCCACAATAATTTTTTCCATCTTCCGCTCCGCTCCTTCCTGTGAGGCGTATGCGCCGGGGGGACGGCGCGTCTGTTCCGCCCCGTCCCCCCGGTTTTGCCGGCAGTGCCGGAGCTGTCATTGGGTTTTGCTCAGTAGTTGATGATATACTTCTCCCGCTCCCAGGAGGACACACGGGTACGATATTCATCCCACTCTTTCTTCTTGCCCTCGATGTAGTTGTGGGCAACGTGCTCACCCAGGGTGTTCAGCACCAGCGTGTCCGCCTCCATCAGGCGGATGGCCTCCTCCAGAGAGCTGGGCAGGCTGGTGATGCCGTGCGCCTTCCGGGTGGCCTCGTCCATGGCATAGATGTTCTTGGTGATCTCAGCCGGGGGCGTCAGGCCCTTCTCAATGCCGTCCAGGCCGGCGGCCAGGCACACGGCGAAGGCCAGGTAGGGGTTGCAGGCCGGGTCGGGGGAGCGCAGCTCCACACGGGTGGACTGGCCCCGGGAGGCGGGGATGCGGATGAGGGCGGAGCGGTTGGAGGCGGACCAGGCCAGATAGCAGGGAGCCTCGTAGCCGGGCACCAGCCGCTTGTAGGAGTTGACCAGAGGGTTGGTGATGGCGGCCATGCCGGGCACGTGGCGCAGCAGGCCGGCGATGAAGCTGTACGCCTCCCGGGACAGGCCCCGCTCGTCGTTGGGGTCGTAGAACACATTTTTGCCGTCCCGGAACAGGGACATGTTGGTGTGCATGCCGGAGCCGGCCACGCCGAAGATGGGCTTGGGCATAAAGGTGGCGTGGAGGCCGTTTTTCTGGGCGATGGTCTTGACCGCCAGCTTGAAGGTCATGATGTTGTCGGCGGCGTGGAGGGCCTCGGCGTACTTGAAGTCGATCTCGTGCTGGCCCTGGGCGCACTCGTGGTGGCTGGCCTCAATCTCAAAGTTCATCTGCTCCAGGGCCATGCAGATCTCCCGGCGGGTGGACTCGCCGTGGTCCAGGGGGCCCAGGTCAAAGTAGCCCGCCTCGTCGTTGGTCTTGGTGGTGGGCTTGCCCTCGTCGTCGGTCTGGAACAGGAAAAACTCTGCCTCAGGGCCCACGTTGAAGGTATCAAAGCCCATGTCATGGGCCTTCTGGATGGTCCGCTTCAGCACGTCCCGGGGATCGCCCACAAAGGGGGAGCCGTCGGTGTTGTACACGTCGCAGATGAGCCGGGCCACCTTGCCGTGGCCGGGCCGCCAGGGGAACACGCGGAAGGTCCGCAGGTCGGGGTAGAGATACTGATCGGACTCGTCGATACGGACAAAGCCGTCAATGGAGGAGCCGTCGAACATGCACTGGTTGTTGACGGCCTTCTCAATCTGGGAGGCGGTGATGGCCACGTTTTTCAGCTGGCCGAAAATGTCCGTGAACTGGAGGCGGATAAACTCGATGTCCTCCTCCCTGACAATGCGAATGATGTCTTCCTTCGTGTGAAGGTGGGTCATGGTGCGCGTCCCCTTTCATCCTCAAAAAATCATGTTTCTGTATTCCGTCGAAAAAAGGCGCTCCGATCCCCCGAGGGGCGGAACGCCTTTGTTCTCAGCCAATGGTTTGAGTATAAGCACTTCGGCGCCGGTTGTCAATGGTTTGGCTCGTCTTCGCCCTGCCGGGCGGATACGCGGGCGAATTCCACAGCCGAATTTATACATTCATCTGACAGCGGGACCCCGTTGCCCCGCCGCTTTCCTCTGACATACTACCATACCTGCGGGCCGGTTGGCAATCGGCAAAATCATCGGCTTTTTCCGTCAGATGTCCGATGTTTCCGTTTTTGTTGACAAGGACGGCCGCCCTTTGCTCCGCCCGCTGTCCGGCGAAATTTTTTTCAGTCTCCCCTTGACAAATTAAGTTAGCTGTTGTAAACTCAGTCCGTTCAATGGTTAGTGATAGCTAATCATTGGTCTGAATAAACATGACAGCCGGGAGGAGCGTTTATGATGCCGCTTACAATGGCAAAAGCCGGCGAGACGGTCACCATCCGGAAAATCACCGGAAAGGATGAAGTCCGCCTTCATCTGGCAGAACTAGGATTTGTTGTGGACGGTACGGTCACGGTGGTCAGCGAGATTGCCGGCAACCTGATTCTTCAGGTCAAGGACAGCCGGATTGCCCTGGACAAGACCATGGCCAACCGAATCATGATTTGAGAGGAGCAGGGATATGAGAACACTCAGGGACGCAAAGGTGGGCGACACGGTCACCGTCGCCAGGCTCCACGGTGAGGGCGCCGTCAAGCGCCGCATCATGGACATGGGCATCACCAAGGGGGTGGTCATCCATGTGCGGAAGGTGGCCCCGCTGGGGGACCCCATGGAGCTGAACGTGCGGGGCTATGAGCTGAGCGTGCGCAAGGCGGACGCGGAGATGATCGAGATTCAGTGATGCGTGTGTCTTTCTCAGCGCCGGCGGCAGAAGCCGCCTGTTCTTTGGCAGTATAGTTAGCAAATGCTAATGGAAAGGGAGTAGCAAGATGGAGTACAAAATCGCGCTGGCGGGCAACCCGAACTGCGGCAAAACCACGCTGTTCAACGCCCTGACCGGCTCCAGTCAGTATGTGGGCAACTGGCCCGGCGTCACCGTGGAGAAGAAGGAGGGCAGGCTGAAGGGCCACAAGGACGTGGTCATTCAGGACCTGCCCGGCATCTATTCCCTCTCCCCCTACACGCTGGAGGAGGTGGTGGCCCGGGACTATCTGGTGGGCGAGAAGCCGGACGCCATTCTCAACATTGTGGACGGCACCAACATTGAGCGCAACCTGTACCTCACCACCCAGCTCATCGAGCTGGGCATCCCGGTGGTGGTGGCGGTGAACATGATCGACCTGGTCCGCAAGAACGGGGATAAGATCGACCTGGACCGCCTGGCCGGCGCCCTGGGCTGCCAGGTGGTGGAGATGAGCGCCCTGAAGGGCGAGGGCGGCATGGCCGCCGCGGAAAAGGCCCTGGAGCTGGCCAAAACCCACAAGACCGGCGAGTTGCCCCATGTGTTCACCGGCAGCGTGGAGCACGCCATCGCCCACATTGAGGAGTCCATCCAGGGCAGAGTGGACGACCGGTATCTCCGCTGGTACGCCATCAAGCTCTTTGAGCGGGACGAGAAGGTGCTGGAGCAGTTGGGTCTGTCCCCCGAGCTGAAAAAGCACCTGGAGCTGCACATCGCCGACTGTGAGCACGAGCTGGATGACGACGCCGAGAGCATCATCACCAACCAGCGCTACTCCTACATCAGCTCCGTGGTGGATAAGGCGGTGAAAAAGAAGAAGGCCGCCCACAGCCTGACCGTCTCCGACAAGATTGACCGGGTTGTCACCAACCGCATCGCCGCCCTGCCCATCTTTGTGGCCGTCATGCTGCTGGTATACGCCATCTCCATGGGCCGCTGGACCGTCTCCATCGGAACCCACCTCACTGACTGGGCCAATGACGGCCTGTTCGGCGACGGCTGGTTTGTCCCCTTCACCGCCGATACGGATGCCTGGGACGAGGCTTCCGGCGCCTGGGAGGAGGCCTCCGCCATCATCGCGGCCCACGACGCGGGCGAGTCCGCTGCCTACCTCTACGACGACGAGTCCGGCGAGACCACCACCCTTGCGGTCAATGAGGAGACCTATCAGGCCGCCCTCGCCGTGGCCGAGCCCGACCCCAGCGACTACGGCACCTGGGTACCCGGCCTGCCTGTCCTGGTGGAAAACGGCCTGACCGCCATCGGCTGCAATGATGTGCTCCAGTCCTTGATTCTGGACGGCATCATCGGCGGCGTGGGCGCGGTGCTGGGCTTTGTGCCTCAGATGCTGGTCCTCTTCCTGCTGCTGTCCATCCTGGAGGATGTGGGATATATGGCCCGCGTCGCCTTTATCATGGACCGGATCTTCCGCCGCTTCGGCCTGTCCGGCAAGAGCTTTATCCCCATGCTGGTGGCCACCGGCTGCGGCGTGCCCGGCATCATGGCCTCCCGCACCATTGAGCAGGAGCGGGACCGGAGAATGACCATTATGACCACCGGCTTCATCCCCTGCGGCGCCAAGATGCCCATCATCGCCCTGTTCGCCGGGGCTCTGTTCGGCGGCTCGGCCTGGGTGGCCGCCTCCGCCTACTTCATCGGCGTAGCGGCGGTGATTATCTCCGGCATCATCCTGAAAAAGACCAGGATTTTCGCCGGCGACCCCGCCCCCTTTGTCATGGAGCTGCCCGCCTATCACGCCCCCGCCGCCGTGAACGTGCTGCGGGCGACCTGGGAGCGGGGCTGGTCCTTCATCAAGCGGGCCGGCACCGTCATCCTCCTCTCCTCCATCATCCTCTGGTTCCTCCAGGGCTTCGGTTTTGTGGACGGCGCGTTCCAGATGGTGGCGGACAACAACGACTCCCTGCTGGCCGCCGTGGGCCACACCGTCGCCTTTATCTTCGCGCCGCTGGGCTTCGGCACCTGGCAGGCCACCGTGGCCACGGTCACCGGCCTCATCGCCAAGGAGGAGGTGGTCTCCACCTTCGGCGTCCTGTTCCCGGGCAACCTCACCATGGATATGGCCGCCGCCTTCACGCCGATTGCCGCCTACTCCTTCATGATTTTCAACCTGCTGTGCGCCCCCTGCTTCGCCGCCATGGGCGCCATCAAGCGGGAGATGAACAACTGGAAGTGGACCCTGGGCGCCATCGGCTACATGTGCATGTCGTGGCCCTTATGGTCTATCAGCTGGGCGGCCTGATTCTGGGCGAGGTCTCCTTCGGCGCGGGCACCGTGGCGGCCCTGGTCCTTCTGGCCGGGCTCATCTACCTGCTCCTCCGCAGGAACAAGTATGAGGACCGTCCTCTGGGCGCCCGGGCCGTCGGCGCGGCGGCTAAGTAACGCGCATATATTCCACGGCGGGCGGCATACGCCGCCCGCCGCTGTCACCCTCAGAAAGGAGCTGTTTCCTATGGCAAACATCATCATCGGCCTCATTATCGCGGCCGTCTGCGCGGCTATCATCGCCAGAGGCGTCCACAACCGCCGCCAGGGCAGGCACAGCTGCTCCGGCTCCTGCGGCAGCTGCGGGTGCGGATGCGGCGGATGCGCCGCCTCCGGCGCATGCCACGCGGAGCGCCCAGCCTCCAAATAATCCATACGAAAAAATCCGGCTCTCCCGATGGGAGAGCCGGATTTTGCTATGCCGCCCGTTACGCTTTGGGACTGGCCCCGCAGATGCCCAGCACAAAGGCCCGCAGGGCGTTCATCCGCTCCGCCTCGTCCTCCGGCCAGGGGCTGTCCCCCATGTGGTCGGCCAGCAGCACAGGCACCTGGTAGTTATATACCTCCTGTGCCACCTCCATCTCCACGCCGTCCACCGTATGGTCGGGGCCGCCGTTGACAATGATGCCCTTCAGGTTGGGCACCTGGTCCAGCTCTCCGGCGGTGATGCTGTGGGGATAGAGGGCGCTGTCCACACCCAGGGTTTGAATCTCCTTCAGCAGCCGCTCATTCTCCCGGCTGCCCAGGTTCAGCACTGCAATCATATCCCGCGCCATGGGCACGACCTCCTTTATCTGTTCTGCCCGGTCCGGTCCCAGTCCACCGCCACCCACTGGGCGTTGGGCACGTTGAACCGGTAGAGGGCCTTGTTGTCAAAGGGCACCCCGGCCCGCCAGCCCAGCACCGCCCGGATCACCGCGCTGTGGCATACCGCCAGGGCGGTCTCCCCCGGACCGGCGGCGATGGCGTCCAGGGCGGGGAGAATCCGCTTTAAGGCGTCCCCCAGGGACTCCCCGCCGGGGGGCGCCACCTTCATCCGGTCCTTCTGGTAGGCTTCGTATTCCTCCGGCCACTGCCGTTCAATCTCCGGCCAGGTGCGGCCCTCCCACACGCCGAAGCTCACCTCCCGCAGGTCCTCCACTGGGATGGGGGTGAGCCCCAGACGGCGGCAGACAATCTCCGCCGTCTCAAAGGCCCGGCGCTTTGGGCTGGCGTAGCAGACGTCTATTTTCTCCCCGCTCTCGGCCAGGCGGCGTCCCAGCTCCTCCGCCTGCATGCGGCCGTTGTCATTCAAATCGGTGTCGCTGGCGCCCTGGACGCGCCCGGCCGCGTTCCAGCCGGTCTCGCCGTGGCGGGCCAGTAAAATTCTCATCGCGCATTCTCCCATCTCTATCTGTTACAGCATCCGCTTCAGGTACCGCCCCGTATAGGACGCCTCACAGGCCGCCACTTCCTCCGGCGTACCGGTGACCACAATATTTCCGCCCCCGTCGCCGCCCTCGGGGCCCAGGTCGATGATATAGTCGGCGGTCTTGATCACGTCCAGGTTGTGCTCGATGACCACCACCGTGTTGCCCACCTCCACCAGCTTCTGGAGCACCTCAATCAGCTTGTGGACGTCGGCGGTGTGGAGGCCGGTAGTGGGCTCGTCCAGAATATAGATGGTCTGGCCGGTGCTCCGCTTGGACAGCTCAGTGGCCAGCTTCACCCGCTGGGCCTCGCCGCCGGACAGGGTAGTGGAGGGCTGACCCAGCTTGATATAGCTCAGGCCCACCTCGTACAGGGTCCGGAGCTTATTGTAGATGCGGGGCAGGTTCTCGAAGAAGGGCAGGGCCTCCTCCACGGTCATATCCAGCACCTCATAGATGTTCTTGCCCTTGTAGCGCACCTCCAGGGTCTCCCGGTTGTACCGCTTGCCCTTGCACACCTCGCAGGGCACGTAAATATCGGGCAGGAAGTGCATCTCAATCTTGATGAGGCCGTCGCCCTGGCAGGCCTCGCAGCGGCCGCCCCGGACGTTGAAGGAGAACCGGCCCGGGCCGTAGCCTCTGGCCTTGGCGTCCTGGGTGGAGGCGAATAGGTCCCGGATGTCGTTGAAGAGTCCGGTGTAGGTGGCCGGGTTGGACCGGGGGGAGCGGCCGATGGGGGACTGGTCGATGTCGATGACCTTGTCCAGGTACTGCTCCCCCTCAATACCCCTGTTCTTGCCCGCCCGGAGCTTGGCCCGATTCAGGTCGGCGGCCAGCTTTTTGTAGAGGATCTCGTTGACCAGGCTGGACTTGCCCGAGCCGGACACGCCGGTGACGCAGGTGAAGGTGCCCAGGGGAATGGACACGTCGATGTCCCGCAGGTTGTTCTCCGCCGCGCCCCTGATGGTGAGTACCTTGCCGCTGCCCTTCCGGCGCTCTTGGGGCACGGGGATCTTCTTCCGCCCGGACAGGTAGTCGCCGGTGATGGAGCCGGGGGTGTTCATGACCTCCTCGGCGGTGCCCGCGGCCACCACGCTGCCGCCGTGGACGCCCGCGCCGGGACCGATGTCCACGATATAGTCGGCGGCGCGCATGGTGTCCTCGTCGTGCTCCACCACCAGCAGGGTGTTGCCCAGGTCCCGCAGGTGCTTCATGGTGGCAAGCAGCATGTCGTTGTCCCGCTGGTGGAGGCCGATGGAGGGCTCGTCCAGAATGTAGAGCACGCCCATAAGGGAGGATCCAATCTGGGTGGCCAGCCGGATGCGCTGGCTCTCGCCGCCGGACAGGGTGGCCGCCGATCGGCTCAGGGTCAGGTACTGGAGGCCCACGCTCTGGAGGAAGCCCAGACGGCTCTTGATCTCCTTGAGAATCCGCTCGGCGATGAGCATCTGCTGATGGGTGAGGGTCAGGTGATCGATGAAGTCCAGGGCGTCGGTCACCGACTTGCGGCAGAACTCGTCGATATTGATGCCCCCCACCGTCACCGCCAGGGACTCCCTGCGCAGCCGCCGGCCGCCGCAGTCGGGGCAGGGCCGCTCGCTCATGCACTCCTCCAGCTCCCGGCGCACCGCATCGGACTGTGTCTCCCGGTAACGGCGCTCCAGGTTGTTGCAGATGCCCTCAAAAGGCTGGTACAGTGTGCCCTGGCCCCGCTCCCGGTCGTAGGTCAGCTTCAGCTTCTCCCCCTTGGTGCCGTAGAGGATGATGTCCATCACCCCGGCGGGCAGGTCCTTCACCGGGGTGGTCAGCTTGAATTTGTACTGCTTGGCCAGGGCGTCAAAGTACATCCGGGAGATGGAGTCCCCCTTGATGTTGTTCCAGCCGGAGGCGGTGATGGCCCCCTCCAGGATGGACAGGTCCTTGTTGGGGATGATGAGGTCCGGGTCCACCTTCAGCTGGGCGCCCAGTCCGGTGCAGGTGGGGCAGGCGCCGAAGGGGTTATTGAAGGAGAACATGCGGGGGGTCAGCTCCTCGATGGAGATGCCGCAGTCCTCGCAGGCGTAGTTCTGGGAGAAGAGGATGTCCCGGTCCTCCCCCACCACGTTGATGATCACAATGCCCCCCGCCAGGTTGGAGGCGATCTCCACCGAGTCGGTGAGCCGCTGGGCGATGTCCGGCTTGATGACCAGCCGGTCCACCACCACCTCAATGCTGTGCTTCTTGTTCTTGTCCAGCCTGATCTCCTCGGTCAGGTCGTAGATGGATCCGTCCGCCCGGACCCGGACATAGCCCGACTTGCGGGCGTCCTCAAAGACCTTCTGGTGCTCGCCCTTCTTGCCCCGGATGACGGGGGCCAGCACCTGGATGCGGGTGGCCTCGGGCAGGGTAAGAACCTGATCGATGATCTGGTCGATGGTCTGCTGCTTGATCTCCTTGCCGCACTTGGGGCAGTGGGGGGTGCCCACCCGGGCCCAGAGCAGGCGGAGATAGTCGTAGATCTCGGTCACCGTGCCCACCGTGGAGCGGGGGTTCTTGGAGGTGGTCTTCTGGTCGATGGAGATGGCGGGGCTCAGGCCGTCGATGTAGTCCACGTCCGGCTTCTCCATCTGGCCCAGGAACATCCGGGCGTAGGAGCTGAGGGACTCCACATAGCGGCGCTGCCCCTCGGCGTAGATGGTATCAAAAGCCAGGGAGGATTTGCCCGAGCCGGACAGGCCGGTGAGCACCACCAGCTTGTCCCGGGGAATCTCCACGTCGATGTTCTTCAGGTTGTTCTCCCGGGCTCCTTTGACGTAAATATGGTCCAGCATAGTCGTTGGTTCTCCTTTTAAGTTGCTCTGTTCTCTATTGTTCCGGATTGGGCCGTTCTTTACCCCAGCAGCGCCCGGAATACAATCACGAGACCGGCCAGTAGAATGGCACCACCCGCGGCGCCGCAGAGGATGCGCACCGCTTTGGGCGGCCTATCATTGGTGGCCACCACCAGCAGGGCCAGGGCGGCCAGGCCTACCAGCGTGGGCCACCAGACCTCCAGCAGGATGCCAAGGGTCACTCTCAGATTCTCACCGAGGAAATTCACGGCGTATTCTCCTCCGCCTCCAGCATGCGGCGGATGCCGCCGGTCAGGAGCGCGATGTTCTCCTCCTGAAAGACCGTGTCCCGGCCGGTGTGGATGCGGTCCATGTACCAGCCAATCCGCTTTCCCTTCTTCAGGGCGCAAACCCCCGCCGCCCGGCGGAAGGAGGCGTTGTCCGAGGGGTAGAAGCCAAAGCCCCGCACCACCTCCACCGTCTTTCCACTCTGGGGGAGAAAGGCCACCTCAATCCGCTCCAGGGCGGCCTCGTCCTTCTTCAGGGCCTTGGTCGGGTAAAACTGGATGGAGCTTCCGTCGGACACGCAGTCGAAGTTGAGCACCAGCGCCTCCTCCTTTGCCCGCCTGTGCCGTCCGGCAAAGGCCGACGAGCCCAGCATGCCCCGCTCCTCGTTGTCGAAAAACACGAAGCAGGCCCTGTCCCGCAGCTCCGGCGGCAGGGTGAGGGCGCTCTCCAGCAGGGTGACCACGCCGGAGGTGTTGTCGTTGGCGGTGTGCCGGTTGGCCTTTCCGAAGAACATCCACCACATCAGGAAAATGCACATGCCGATGGCCGGCCATGGCAGGGCCTGGCGCGGCAGGTCCAGCAGCACCACGGCGGCGAACTCCACCACAAAGATTGCCGCGGTATAGAGGAGCACAAACAGCAGCTGATAGGCCAGATACCAGCCCAGGTTCCGGGGCGTGATGAAATTCGGTATGGGCAGCACGGCCTGGGTGTCGTAGTGGGCGGTGAAGAGCACCTCCGCCCGCTCCGGGTCCCCGGCGATGACGTTGGTGCCTGAGAAACGTCCGCTCTCCTCAGTGACGGTCCAGCCCGCCCCCTCCAGCTGTCCCCGCAGCCAGGCCCGAAAGGCCCGCTTCTGCCCTGAGGACTTGCGGACTTGGAAGTCTGACAGTACGGTTTGGGATTGCCTGGTCATAAACCGGCCTCGCTTTCTCTCTGTCTATAAGAAGCCATAAAAAACTGTGTTCAGGGCAAACACCAGCAGGCAGGCCAGCAGTATCAGCCCCGCCCAGCTCAGTATTCCGGCAACCCGGCGCCCCGGGCTTGCGGAAGGGCTGCGCCGCCTTACGGCCAGCGAAACCGCCCCCAATGCCGCCCAGAGGATCGTCCCGGTCAGGAAGCCGAATACCAGCGCCTCACTTCGCTCTCCTCCGGCGGCCCGGAGCAGGACGGCCAGCAGCATATGGAGGGGCGGCTGAACCACGCCCAGCAGCGCCAGGAGCAGGGCGGGCTCCAGCGGTGCGCCGCCGCGGGGGGCTCTCATCCCTCCCCCCGCAGCTTGATGATCTTGTCTCTCAGAATGGCGGCGTACTCGAACTCCAGCATCTTGGAGGCCTCCTTCATCTCCTTCTCCAGCTTGGCGATGGCCTCCAGGCGCTGCTGCTTGGTCATCTGCTTCTGGCTGAAGTCGAACTTCTTGGTCTCCTCCACCTCGCCGGACAGCTCGATGAGGTTGCGTACCGACTTGACCACTGTCTTGGGCACAATGCCGTGGGCCTTATTGAAGGCGTCCTGCTTCTCCCGGCGGCGCTCGGTCTCATCGATGGCGGCGCGCATGGAGGGGGTAACCTTGTCGGCGTACATGACCACCAGGCCGTCGGCGTTTCGGGCGGCCCGGCCGATAGTCTGGATGAGGGAGGTCTCGCTGCGGAGGAAGCCCTCCTTGTCCGCATCCAGAATGGCCACCAGGCTCACCTCGGGCAGGTCCAGGCCCTCCCGCAGCAGGTTGATGCCCACCAGTACGTCGAACACGCCCAGACGCAGGTCCCGGATGATCTCCTGCCGCTCAATGGTGTCGATGTCGTGGTGCATATAGCGGACCTTGATGCCCGCGTTTTTCAGATAGGCGGTGAGATCCTCGGCCATCCGTTTGGTGAGGGTGGTGACCAGCACCCGCTCCTTCCGCTCGGTGCGGGCGTTGATCTCGCCGATGAGGTCGTCGATCTGGCCCTCCACCGGGCGGACCTCGATGCGGGGATCCAGCAGGCCGGTGGGCCGGATGACCTGCTCCACAATCTGGCCGGACCGGGTGCGCTCGTACTCGCCGGGGGTGGCCGAGACGTAGATGACCTGGTTGACCCGCTGCTCGAACTCGTCAAACTTCAGCGGCCGGTTGTCGTAGGCACAGGGCAGGCGGAAGCCGTAGTCCACCAGGGTGGTCTTGCGGGCGTGGTCGCCGTTGTACATGGCCCGCACCTGGGGCAGGGTGACGTGGCTCTCGTCGATGAACAGGAGGAAGTCCTTGGGGAAGTAGTCCAGCAGGGTGTGGGGGGGCGTGCCGGCGGGGCGGCCCTCGATGACCCGGGAGTAATTCTCAATGCCGGAGCAGTAGCCCAGCTCCTGCATCATCTCAATGTCGTACATCACCCGCTGCTTGAGCCGCTGGGCCTCCAACAGCTTGTTCTCCCGCTCGAAGAAGGCCACCCGCTCCTCCAGCTCCTTATAAATCTCGCCGATGGCGGCGTCCATCTTCTCCTTGGGGGTGACGTA
This sequence comes from uncultured Pseudoflavonifractor sp., assembly GCA_904419835.1. GTDB lineage: Bacteria > Bacillota > Clostridia > Oscillospirales > Oscillospiraceae > Pseudoflavonifractor. The sequence goes on from CAJFTA010000042.1 coordinate 19,989, forward strand.
ATGGGTGGCGGGCCAGATGGGCACGTGGTTGAGGATGCGGATGGGGGTGCCGGTGACGGCATTGACCTCGCTGATGCGGTCAATCTCGTCCCCGAAGAACTCCACCCGGATGGCCGAGTCCTTCCAGTAGGCGGGATAGATCTCCACCGTGTCGCCCCGAACCCGGAACATGTTCCGCTCAAAGGCGATGTCGTTGCGCTCGTAGCGGATTTCCACCAGGCGCTTGAGAAGCACATCCCGCTTCATCTCCATGCCCACCCGGAGAGAGACCATCATCTTGGCAAAGTCTTCTGGCTCACCCAGGCCGTAGATGCAGGAGACCGAGGACACCACAATCACGTCCCGGCGCTCCAGCAGTGCGCAGGTGGCGGACAGCCGCAGGCGGTCAATCTCGTCATTTGTGGCGGCGTCCTTTTCGATGAAGGTGTCGGTGTGGGGGATATAGGCCTCGGGCTGGTAGTAGTCGTAGTAGGAGACAAAATATTCCACCGCGTTGTTGGGGAAAAACTCCTTGAACTCGGCGCACAGCTGGGCGGCCAGGGTCTTGTTGTGGGCCAGCACCAGGGTGGGCCGCTGGAGCTTCTCGATGGTCTTGGCCATGGTAAAGGTCTTGCCGGAGCCGGTGACGCCCAGCAGGGTCTGCTCCTGGAGCCCCAGCTCCACGCCGTTGGCCAGGGCCTCAATAGCCTGGGGCTGATCGCCCGCAGGCTTGTATTCGCTGACTACCTCAAATTTGGGCATACCATCAACTCGTACATTCATTCTATCAAAACGTATGTTCTATTGCAACCTCTTTTTTCCGATTTATATGATTTCCACCAGAAAACCGCTGTCACGCATGGACACCATATCGTCATCCACAAAAATCAGGTGGTCGACAAGAACCACGCCCACCTGACTGAGGAGACTGCGGAGATAGAGGGTGGTCTGCTTGTCCTCGTCGGAGGGCAGGGCCAGGCCGGACACATGGTTGTGGGCCAGAATGACCCGGGCGGCATTGTGGTTGAGGGCGGCCTCCACAATGGACCGGGCGGTAATCTCGGCGGCGTTCACGTTCCCCTCCCCCACCTTGGGGCAGCCCAGGTACTTGCCCTTGCCGTCCATGCACAGGAGAAAGACCATCTCATTCCGTGCGCCGTAGAACAGCGGCGCGAACACCTCACGGGCGGCCCGGGTGGAGTCCACAATGTCCTCCACGCTGGCGCGGGACGCGCCGTACCGCCTGCCCAGCTCCTTGACAGCACGGAAGAGCACCGCCGCCCGCTCTCCCACGCCCTTCACCTGGGCCAGGGCCTCGGGTTTGGCGTCCAGCACGCCCTGGAGGGAGCCGAACCGGTCCAGCAGGTCGTGGGCCAGCGGATTGGTGTCCTGCCGGGGCAGCACATAGAACAGCAGCAGCTCCAGCACCTTGTGGTCGGGGAAGGACTCCGGCCGGGCCATAAATTCCTTCCGCAGCCGGTCTCTGTGTCCCGTATGGTCGGCCATATCTTCCCTCCTCTCATGTCATGCACCAGAGGCACGAAGACCTCCGCGGGGAATTGCCCGCGGAGGTCTTCGCCTATCCTCAGGCCCGGGCGCCGTACTCCGCTAAATAAGCTTCCATGCGGGCCTTCATGTCGTCGTCGATATACACCTTGCCGTCCACCGGGTTGTTGTGGAGGAAGGCGATGACCTCGCGGACGGTGACAATGGGGAATACCCGGATGCCGTGCTCCTCCCGCAGCTCGTCCAGAGTGGTCTTGTCGCCGGTGCCCCGCTCCATCCGGTCCACGGACACCACCAGGGCGGTCAGGTTCACATCGGCCACGTGCTTGAACAGCTCAATGGTCTCCCGGACAGCGGTGCCGGCGGTGACCACATCCTCCACAATGACCACCTTGTCCCCGGCCTGGGGCTTGTAGCCCACCATGGAGCCTCCCTCGCCGTGGTCCTTGGCCTCCTTGCGGTTAAAGCAGTAGGGCAGGTCCCGGCCGTAATTGCGGTACAGGCTGGAGGCCGCCGCCACCGCCAGGGGGATGCCCTTGTAGGCGGGCCCGAAGAGACAGTCCACGCCGTCAGGCAGGTTCTCCTGAATGCAGGCGGCGTAGTAGTCACCCAGCTTGGAGGCCTGGGCGCCGGTCTTGTAGTTGCCGGTGTTGATGAAGTAGGGGGTCTTGCGGCCGGACTTGGTGGTGAAGTCTCCGAAGGTCAGCACGCCGGAGCGCACCATAAAGGTGATGAATTCTTCTTTGTAGGTCATGATAGATCCGCCCTTCCTGAAATCAGTCGAAATATTATACCACCGGAACGCCATGTTCACAAGTATGAACTGGGTGAAATATCTTCCTATGCCAAAAGCACCCCAACCATTACGCAGTATCTTTTGCTGCCTAACGATTGGGGTGCGCTTTTGGGCTGAAATTCTCTTTTAATCGTTCTCCACGGCCACGTCGAAGGAGGGACGCTGGGGCGCGCCGGATGCGGCGCTGGCGGCCCGGAACTTGTTCCGGCTGGCCTTCAGCTCCTCGTAGGCCTCGCCGATGGCCTCCTCCGTGCGGCGGAGCGCGTCCTCGCAGTAGTCGTTGGCCGACTTGCGCAGCTCCCTGGCGCGATCCTCGGTCTGCCGCAAGATCTCGCTGGACTTCTGCTTGGCCCGGGCCATAATCTCCTCCTCGGAGAGCATCTGCCTGGCCTGGTCCTCCGCCTGCTTGCGGATCAGGTCCGCCTCGCGCTTGGCGGAGGCGATATAGTCGGTGCGGGCCGCGATGAGCTTCTTGGCCTCGCTGAGCTCCATGGGGAACTGGGCCTTGATATCATCCAGCAGGTCAAGGGCCTTGTCCCGCTCAATAATGCACTTATCGCTGGCCAGAGGCACGCTCTTGGCCTCGTCAATCAGCTCATAGAGCATGTCCAGCAGTTCTTCCACGCCAGTCGCCATTTATCCGTTCCTCCTGCTTTTCATCTTTTCGTTCACGTCGTTGATAATCTCCCGGGGGACAAAGTCGGACAGGTCCGCCCCGTAGTAGGCCATCTCCTTCACCACGCTGGAGCTCAGGTAGGTATACTTGGCGCTGGAGGGCAGGAACATAGTGTCCAGCTGTGGATTGAGCTTGCGGTTGATGAGGGCCATCTGGACCTCCTTCTCGTAGTCGGACACGGCCCGCAGGCCCTTGACCACCACGCAGGCGCCCACCCGCTCGGCGTACTCCGCCAGCAGGCCGGAGGACCGGTCCACCTCCACGTTGGGCAGGCGGTCCACCACCCTGTGGATAAGCTCCACCCGCTCCTCAGGGGTGAAGAGGCCTCTGTTTTCCTTCTCGGAATTCACCATCACACAGACGATGAGCTTGTCAAAACAGACCGCCGCACGCTTGATCACGTTCAGGTGACCCAGGGTAATGGGGTCGAAGCTGCCGGGATATACCGCTGTCTTCAATGGAATCTCTCCTTGCCGTGGGGAAAAATTATACGGTCCGCCGGTACAGCGTCACCTTAATCTTGCCGTAGCGGTACTCCCGCCCCTTCTCATAGGGGGTGCTGAGCTCAGGCAGAACCTGTTCCGCCCCGCTTTCGCAGACTATTATACCATTCTCGGACATGATGTCAATCTTGGAGATAGCCTCCAGCGCCCTGTCCAGCAGGCCGGAGGCATAGGGCGGGTCCAGAAAGACCAGGTCGAACTTCTCCCGGCAGCCGGTGAGGAAGGCCACGCCGTCCCCCTGCACCACCCGGCTCCGGTCCTCAAAGCCGCAGGTTTTTACATTCTCCCGGATGACGGCGGCGGCCTCCTTTCGCAGGTCCACAAAGGTGCACCGCTCCGCCCCCCGGGACAGGGCCTCGATGCCCAGCTGGCCGGTTCCGCCGAAGAGGTCCAGCACCTTCCGGCCCTCCACGTCAAACTGCACGATGTTGAAAATGGACTCCTTCACCTTGTCGGTGGTGGGCCGAGTCTCCATGCCGGGCAGCTCCCTGAGCCGCCGGCCCCGGGCCGTTCCTGTGATGACGCGCATGGTCTCTCATCCTTTCCCGTCCTCCGGGCCGGGCTGCTCCTGCGCCCCCCGGAAGTAGTCGTAGACGGCCTTGGCCGTGTTCTTGGGTACCGCCGCCTCCAGCTCTTCCAGGGTGGCGGCCTTGATATTCTTGACGCTTTTGAAGTGTTTCAGCAGCTCTGTCCGGCGCTTTTCACCCACGCCGGGGATTTTGTCCAGCACCGAGCCCTTCACCCGCTGGTTCTGCTGCTGGCGGTGGAACTCAATGGCAAAGCGGTGGGTCTCCTCCTGAATCTGGCCGATGAGGGAGAACACCGCCTGATTGGCCTGGATGCCGATCTCCCGGCCCTCCGGCGTGACCAGGGCCCGGGTGCGGTGCCGGTCGTCCTTTACCATGCCGAACACCGGGATGGACAGCCCCAGGGTCTCCAGCACCTTCACCGCCACTTTGGCGTGGTTCTCGCCGCCGTCGATGAGGAGCAGGTCGGGCAAATCCCTGAACTTCTCGTCCCCGTCCAGGTAGCGCCTGAAGCGGCGGGTGAGCACCTGCTCCATGGAGGCGTAGTCGTCGGGGGCGTCCATGTCCTTGAGCTTGAAGCGGCGGTAGTCCCGCTTCAGGGGCCGGGCGTTCTGATAGACCACCATGGAGGCCACAATGTCGTCGGCCCCCTGGTTGGAGATGTCGTAGCTCTCCATCCGCATGGGCGGCCTGTCCAGCCTGAGCATTTTGGCCAGCAGCTCCAGCAGCTTGGAGGTCCGCTCCTCCTTGGTGGTCCAGCGGGCCACCTCCTCCTCCGCGTTCTTGTTGGCCAGGCGGATCAGGTCCACCTTGGCGCCCCGCTGGGGGGTGACCAGGTTTACCCGCCGGCCCGCGTGCTCGGACAGCAGCCGGGCCAGTGGCGCCTCGTCCTCAATCTCGCAGGGCAGGAGAATCTGCCTGGGCAGCTGGCTCCGCTCCCCGTAGTACTGCCGCACCAGGGCGGAGACCGCGTCGGCAATCTCCTCCTCCATGGGGGTCTCCATCAGGTCCCAGTCCTTGGCGGCCAGCTCGCCGCCCACATAGTGGAGCACCACGAAGCAGCTCTTGGCCGTGCCCCGGTGGAAGCCCACCACGTCGGTGTCCGCCAGGCTGCCCGCCATCACCTTCTGCCGCTTGCCCAGCAGCTCGATGGCCCTGTACCGGTCCCGCAGCTCGGCGGCCTTCTCAAACCTCAGCTCCTCCGCCGCCCGCTCCATCTCGGCCTGGAGCTCCTCCCCCACCTCCTTGAACTGTCCCTCCAGCAGCCGGATGGCCTGGTCGATGGCCTCCCGGTACCGCTCCTGGGGCATGCCGAAGCGGCAGTAGCCGTCGCACAGGCCCATATGGTAGTTCAGGCAGGGCCGCTCCCTGCCGATGTCCCGGGGAAATTTCCGGTTGCAGGAGGGCAGCTTGAGGGCGGCCCGGAGGGCGTCGACAATGCCCTGGGTGCTGCCCCGGCTGCCGTAGGGCCCGAAGTAGCGGGCCCCGTCGTCCGCCGTCTTGTTGGCCAGGGAGAACCGGGGATAGTCCTCGTTGACGGTGAGGCGGATATAGGGGTACCCCTTGTCGTCCTTGAGGAGGATATTGTAATGGGGCTGGTGGCGCTTGATGAGGGAGCTCTCCAGCACCAGGGCCTCAAACTCGCTGTCCGCCACGATGACGTCGAAGTGGTCAATCTGGCTGACCATGGCCCGGGTCTTCTCCGTGTGGGAGGCCAGGTCGGCAAAGTACTGGCTCACCCGGTTCTTCAGCGCCTTGGCCTTGCCCACATAGATGACCACGTTGCGCTTGTCCTGCATGATATACACGCCCGGCTTCAGCGGCAGGGCATGCGCTTTTTCTTTCAGTTCGTCAAATGTCATAGATGCTGCTCCTGCCTTCCCCTGTCTGCCGGACTTCCTTTCATGCCCTGCCGCTGGGCGCGCCAGCGCCCCGGCGCTCTGTGCCGTCCAAGCGTTTTGCAGCGCAAAACCTTGATGCCGGGGCGATTCACTCGCCCCGTGCAGATGTTATCTTTTCCCGGGGCCCCAAATGCGCCCGCGCATTTGGGACTGGGCATGCGCTTTTTCTTTCAGTTCGTCAAATGTCATAGATTGTAATTCCTGCCCTCCCCTGCCTACGGGCCTTCTCATGCCCCGCGGATAAAAAAAGCGCCGCAGTATTGCGGCGCTTTTTGTGGGATGGTGTTACTCAGAGAAGTTGGATGCGATCAGCTCCACCAGAGCTTCGACCGCCTCTTTCTCATCGGGGCCGTCGGCGATGAGGTTGATGGAGGTTCCCTTCACGACGCCGAGGGAGAGTACACCCAGCAGGCTCTTAGCGTTCACCCGTCGCTCTTCCTTCTCAACCCAGATGGAACTCTTGAACTCGTTAGCCTTCTGGATGAAGAATGTGGCGGGTCTTGCGTGCAGGCCGACCTGATTGTTTACGACTGCCTCTTTCATATACATAAGCGTTTCCCCCTAAGTTGCGTTTATGAAGTCGCACACTTTCCTGTATAGAATATCAAATTTGTTCCAAATCGTCAATGACATTTTACACAAAATCCGGGTACCATTCTCTCTCAATTGACGGAAGGAGACATTTTCCTGAATTTGTACGTTCTTGTACGGACACTGTCCTCTGCCCAAGGACAGTGTGCATCACCGCAGCTCGGCCACCGTTACGCCGTCCTCACGGCGCGGGCGTGCCCTGCGGGGCACGCGGGTATTACGGCCGCGCCGTCCGGGGGGCACCAGTTCCCCCGGATGCCCCCCTCCGCCCTGCGGGGCGGACGTGGAGTTTTCCCCTGGCGGCCAGCCAGGCCTGCCTTCTTCACCGCAGCTCGGCCACCGTCACGCCGTCCTCACCCTCACCATAGCGGCCGGGCCGGAAGGACTTCACATACCGGCTGCGCTTCAGGTGCTCCCGCACCGCTTTGCGCACCGCGCCGGTGCCCTTGCCGTGGATGATGGTGACGGTCTCCAGCTTGGCCAGCATGGCGTTGTCCAGGAAGCTGTCCAGAGCGGCCACGGCCTCGTCGGTCATCATGCCCCGCAGGTCCACCTCCGAGGAGGCGCCCACGGTGCGCAGCTGCCGCTCCGCCCGGTGGATAATCCGCTGGGCCTGCTTCTTGCTGCCGTCCTCCTCTGCAACCCGGACCTCGTCCTGCTTGGCGGTGATCTTCAGGATACCCGCCTGGAGCTGGAGGCTGCCGTCCCTGTTGACGGCCAGGACCTGGGCCTTGGTGCCTCCCATTTTCACCAGCTCCACCGTGTCCCCCGCTTTTGCGGGCCGGGTGGGCGGCGGCGCGGGCTCCTCGGGACGGGTGCCCAGGGCGTCCTCCGCCTGGTTGAGCCGCTGGCGCAGGCCCGCCCGCTCCTCGTTCACCTTCTGCCAGTCCTCTTCCTTCCGCTGGCGGCGGCGCATCTCGTTGAGCTCCTTGAACACGCTGTCGGCGGTGTTCCGCGCCTCGTCCAGGATGGCCCGGGCCTCCGCCTGGGCCTTCTCCACCGCCTTGGCCCGCTCCTTTTCCAGCTTGTCCCGGTACTCCCGGGCCACCCGGGCAGAGTCCTCCATCTCCCGGCGCAGCTTCCGGGCCTGGTCCTTCTCCTGCTCCATTTGCTGGCGCTGCTGCTCCAGGCGGTTGATGACGTCCTCAAAGCGGACGTTCTCGGCGTCGATGCGGGCGGCGGCCTTGTCGATGATCTCCCTGGGCAGGCCCAGCCGCTCGGAGATGGCGAATGCGTTGGACTTGCCGGGGATGCCGATGAGGAGCCGGTAGGTGGGGGCCAGGGAGTTGACGTCAAACTCGCAGGAGGCGTTCTCCACCCCCGGTGTGGTCATGGCGTACACCTTCAGCTCGGCGTAGTGGGTGGTGGCGGCCACCAGGGCCCCCAGCTCCCGGGACCGCTCGATGATGGCGGCGGCCAGAGCGGCGCCCTCCACCGGGTCGGTCCCCGCCCCCAGCTCGTCGAAGAGGATGAGGGTCTTATCGTCCGCCTCCTTCAGGATACCCACAATGTTCACCATGTGGGAGGAGAAGGTGGACAGGCTCTGGGCGATGGACTGCTCGTCGCCGATGTCGGAGAGCACCCGGTCGAAGATCATCACCGTGCTGTCGTCCGCCACCGGGATATGGAGGCCGCACTGGGCCATCAGGGTCAGCAGGCCGATGGTCTTGAGGGTGACGGTCTTGCCGCCGGTGTTGGGGCCGGTGATGACCAGGGTGTCAAAGTTCTCCCCCAGGTACAGGTCGTTGGCCACCGCCTTGTTGGGGTCCAGCAGGGGATGCCGGGCCTGCCGCAGGCAGATGCCCCGGCTGACGATTCTGGGCTCGCTGGCCCGCATCCGGTAGGACAGCTTGGCCCGGGCGAAAATCAGGTCCAGCATGACCAGCAGGTCGTAGTCCTGGGCGATGTCCTCCCTGTGGGCGGCGCACTCGGCGGACAGCTCGGCCAGAATCCGGTCGATCTCCTTCTCCTCGTCGGCCTGGAGCTCCCGCAGCTCGTTGTTGGCCTTCACCACGCCCATGGGCTCGATGAAGAAGGTGCCGCCGGAGGAGGACACGTCGTGGACCAGGCCGGGCACGTCGTTCTTGCACTCGGAGCGCACGGGCACCACGTACCGGTCGGAGCGCATGGTGATGATGGGCTCCTGGAGATACTTGGCCTGGGAGGAGGAGATGAGCTTTTGGAGAATGTCCCGCACCTTGGCGGAGGTGGCCCGGATGTGCCGCCGGATGGAGGCCAGCTCGGGGCTGGCCGAGTCGGCGATCTCGTTTTCTCCCGGGATGGAAGCGGTAATCTTGTCCTCCAGGAACCGGTTGGCGGTGAGGGAGGCGAAGAGATGGTCGATGCAGGTCTTGCCGCTGTTCTCCCCGGCGGCGTAGTCCCGGGCGGAGCGGGCCGCCCGGAGGACGGCGGCGATGTCCAGCAGCTCCCGGGTGTTGAGGGCGCCGCCCATGTCCGCCCGCTGGAGGGAGGCCGCCACCGGCTTCACCCCCGACAGGGACGGGCTGCCCCGCAGGGCGGTCATGTTCACGGCGGCGGTGGTCTCGGCCTGGAGGCGGCGGACGTCGTCGGCGTCGGTGAGGGGCCGCAGAGCCAGGCAGCGCGCCTTGCCCTCCTCGGTCACCGCCTGCTCAGCCAGCTTCTCCAGGACCCGGGGCAGCTCCAGGGTGTGAATGGATTTTTCAAATAAATCGGTCATAGAACATACCTCACGGAAGAATTCCTTTGGGCTCTTATCATGCAGACATTATCATACACTATTTTTCCAGACTTATCTACCCCCGGCTCAAACGGCAAAAAACAGCGGCGGAGCACCGCTCCGCCGCCAGGCTGTCGGAAAAGGTGCAAAGCACCTTTCCCGAGGAAGGATGCATGGCGGAGGGGACTCGATTTTTACAAAATTGTCGTCCCTTCCGCCATGAGAAGTGTCATTTCCGAGGCGCATGTCCCCGGAAATGACGGATTTTGATTGGATTCCCGTGGCTGCGGCCCCGGGAACTCTGCGAGACTTTTCCGACAAAGTGCAGCGGCGGAGCACCGCTCCGCCGCTGTTCCGATTGCTTTACAGGCCGTCTATCCAGGCGCAGAACCGATCCCACAGCTCCATGGCCTTGAACTTGACCACATACCCCTCGTTTTCGCCGGTAATGAGGGAGATTTCATCCTCGCTGAAGCCCGCCGCAGCGGCGGTCTCCGCCGTGGTCTCGGTGACCGAGCCCAGGCAAAGGGGCGGAAACACCACGCACCACCAGTTCTGTCCGCCGCCCTCGCCGATGACGATGCGCAGGGCGGTGTACTCCCCGGCGGGCAGGGCGAAGTCCTGGTACCCCTTGGTGGGAAACCACACGTTCTCCTCCAGGGAGGCGGTGACCGGATAGCCGTACCCGGCCTCCTCCACCATCTCCGCCCCCGCGGCCGCCAGCCGGCCCAGTTCCGCCGTGATGGCCGCCTCCGCTTCTTCCTGGGTCAGCCCCTGGTCAAACAGGTCTCCCACTTCGGAGAGAATCCGGTCCCGGACCTGGAGCTTGAGGGCCTGGTCCGCCGGACTGTCGGAGTTGGCAATGACATGGAGCCGGATGACCTTATCCGCCAGGGCGGACTGCTCCGCGCCCAGCGCGCCCCCCGCCAGGGCCGCCAGCGCCACGCCCAGCAGCAGGGCCAGCTCCCACCGCCGCAGAGTATGGCCGTCAGTTTTCTTCTTGCATTTCAGCACAGGATACCACCATCCAATATGTAGTAATTTTGCATGCACCAGTGTTCCGGCGCGTTTTATTTTGGACACAGACGCCCGCGCTTATACGGCTCACAGGAAAAATGGGTAAAATTTGTGTAAAACATATCTTGTAAATCACATGCCCGGTGGTAAAATAAAAATTCGTCCCTACCAAGAATTTTTGTGTGTACGAAAGGAGAAGGGCGTGGAGATGGAGGAGCAGACCCAGGTCAAATGCGCCGAAAGGGAACAGCCGGTCCAGAATAAACCGCTGTTCAGCAATCAAATGCTGGTGCGGCTGATTATCCCCCTGGTAATTGAGCAATTCCTTTTGATGTCCGTGGGTATGGCCGACACGGTGATGGTCACCACAGCCGGCGAGGCGGCCGTGTCCGGCGTCTCCCTGGTGGACAACATCAATAACCTGATGCTTCAGATTTTCGCCGCCCTCAGCACCGGCGGCGCGGTGGTTGTGTCCCAGTACCTGGGCCGCAAGGAGCCGGAGCACGCCAGAACCGCCGCCAAGCAGCTGCTCTATGCGGTGACGGTTCTCTCCTCGGTGATTATGATTCTGTGCCTCATCTTTCGGGAGCACCTGCTCTCCCTGATCTTCGGCAGCATCAACGACGATGTGATGGACTCCGCCGTGGCCTACTTTGTCTCCACCGCCCTGGCCTACCCCTTTATGGCGCTCTACAACGCGGGCGCCGCCCTGTTCCGCTCCATGGGCAACTCCAAGGTGTCCATGTTCAACTCCCTGATTGTCAACATCGTCAACATCGCCGTCAACGCCATCCTGATTTTCGGTTTCGGCATGGGGTCCCTGGGCGCCGGTATCGGTACCCTCACCTCCCGCATCGTGGCGGCGGTGATCATTCTGTTCCTGCTTCAGCACAGGGACTGCATCCTGCGCATTGAGCACATGTTCCGCCCCGAATTCCACTGGGCCATGGTGCGGCGCATCCTCACCATCGGCATCCCCACCGGCCTGGAAAACGGCCTGTTCCAGGTGGGCAAGCTGATGGTGCTCAGCCTCATCACCTCCTTTGACGCCGGGGTCAATCTGGCGGTGGTGGGCTCCGCCGTGGCCGCCAACGCCATCGCCAACAGTGTGGCCGGCGTCATCAACGTGCCCGGACAGGCCATCGGCCTGGCCATGGTCACCGTGGTAGGGCAGTGCGTGGGTGCGCAGCTTCTGGACCAGGCGGTCCGCTACACCCGCAAGCTGATGATCATAACTTACATCTCCATGGGCACCATGGCTGTCATCCTCTTTTTCAGCGCCAACTGGCTGGTCACCCTGTTCAATCTGAGCGTCCCAGCCGCCGCCATGGCCGCCCAGGTACTGCAGTGGAACTCTGTGTTCGTTCTGATCTTCTGGCCTATGTCCTTCACCCTGCCCAACGCCCTCCGGGCCGCCGGCGACGCCATGTTCACCATGAGCGTGTCTCTCATCTCCATGTTTACCTGCCGCATCATCCTCAGTTATGTGCTGGGCGCCGACGCCGTCTTCGGTATCCCCATGGCGGGCCTGCACCTGCTGGGCGTATGGATTGCCATGTTCTGCGACTGGATTGTCCGTGCGGTTCTCTTCCTGGTCCGCTTCTGGAGGGGCAAGTGGAAGCAGATTCAGCTGATCTGACCCTGCCGCTCAGGCCGGCCGGCTTTTTGTCATTTTTTCAATCGGCCTCTCTCTGTATATTTGCAGCCGTTTCCGGTGATGCTATCCTCGGAATCCAATCTGAGGAGGTCTCTTCGCAATGATCATAGATAAAATTGCCCTGGTCCTGGCCATTATCGGCGGGCTCAACTGGGGCAGCATCGGCATTTTCGGATTCGACCTGGTGGCCTTTGCCTTCGGCGGCTCCGACAGCGCCATCTCCCGGGTTATCTATACCCTGGTGGGCCTGGCCGCCGTGTGGTGCATTTCCCTCCTGTTCCGGGACCGGGAAGCCTCCGGCGACAGAGCCTGAACCCAAAAAAGGAGCGCGGTTTTGTAAAAACCGCGCTCCTTTTTCTGCGTGTCAATCTGTACCTATGCCGTTTTCCGCGTTCTATTTACCCATCATGCCTTTCCGCTCTGCTCCAGCCACTTCTTCAGCTGCTCCGCCATGGCCGAGGAGCCCTGCTCCTCCCGGCGGTCCTGCTGCTCCAGGTAGCGGCGCACGTCCCCCTTGCCGGCGGACTTCTCCGAGCGGCGCTTCTTGAAGTCGCTCAGCTTCTCCCGGTAGCCGCACACGCAGGCAAACATCTGCTTCTCCCCCTCGCCCCGCAGCTCCATCTTCTTGTGACAGTTGGGGCAGCGGGCGTTGGTGATCTGCTTGACGCTCCGGCGGTAGCCGCACTCCCGGTCTGGGCACACCAGCATCTCCCCCCGCTTGGTCTTGACCTTGAGCAGGTACTTGCCGCAGTCGGGGCAGGGGCTGCGGGTCTGGTTGTCGTGGTGGTAGGACGCGTCGCTGGCCTTCACCTCGCTCACCAGCCGGGCGGCGTAGGACCGCATCTCCCCCACAAAGGCGTCCCCCTTCTCTCTGCCCTGGGCGATGTCCCCCAGCCGCTTCTCCCATTTGGCGGTGAGCTGTGCGCTGCGCAGGTCTGCGGGGGCCAGCTCCACCACCTGGATGCCCTTGGAGGTGGGACAGAGCTCCTTGCCCCGCCGCTCAATGTAGAAGGCGGAGAAGAGCTTCTCGATGATGTCCGCCCGGGTGGCCGGGGTGCCCAGGCCGCCGGTCTCCTCCAGAATCCGGGACTGCTCCGCGTCCTTCACCTGGGCCTGGGGGTGCTCCATGGCGGTAAGCAGGGTGGCCTCGGTGTACCGCTTGGGGGGCGCGGTCTTGCCCGCGTTGATCTGCAGCCCGGTGAGGGGAATTCTGTCCCCCTGGTTCAGGGGCGGCAGGTTCTGCTCCGCGTCCTCGTCCTCGGCGGTATTCTCATCCTCCTCCAGGGTGAAGCGGCTGTACGCCGCCTTCCAGCCCTGGTCCTTTACAATCTTGCCCCGGGCGGTGAAGGTCTCCCCATCCACCGTCATGGTCAGGCGGATCTCCTCATAGGTGAAGGGCGGCAGCAGCACCGCCAGGAACCGGCGGACCACCAGGTCATAGATGTTCCGCTCCGGCCCGGTGAGCCGCCACAGGTCGGGCTGCTCCTCGGTGGGGATGATGGCGTGGTGGTCGGTGACCTTGGCGTTGTTGACCAGGTACCGGGTCTGGAGGGGACGGCTGCGCATGATCTGCTGGGCCAGGGGCTTGTACTCGTCCACCATCACGCTCCGCAGCCGCTCCGGCAGGGTGGGCACCACGTCGTCGGAGATGTAGCGGGAGTCGGTGCGGGGGTAGGTGAGCACCTTGTGAATCTCATAGAGATTCTGCATGATGGACAGCGTCTCCTTGGCGGAGTAGGCGTACTTCCGGTTGGCGTCCCGCTGGAGCTCGGTCAGGTCGTAGGCCGGGGGCGGCGGGGTCTGCTTCCAGGTCCGCTTTACCTGGGTGAGCACGCCGGTCCTGCCCTCCAGCCGCCTGGCCAGGTCCTCGGCCTGGGCGCGGTCAAACATCCTGGCCTGGCCCTTCTTGTCCCGCCAGGTGGCGGTGAACCCGGGGGTTTTGGCCGCCAGGGTGAAGAAGTCCTTGGGCACGAACCGGCGGATTTCCTGCTCCCGGTCCACGATAAGGGCCAGGGTGGGGGTCTGAACCCGTCCGGCGGAGAGCTGGGCGTTGAACTTGCAGGTGAGGGCCCTCGTCACATTCAGGCCCACCAGCCAGTCTGCCTCGCTGCGGGCCCGGGCGGAGCGGAACAGGTTGTCGTACTCCGCCGCCGGACGCAGGTGGGCGAAGCCCTCCTTGATGGCCTTGTCGGTCTGGGAGGAGATCCACAGCCGCCTGGCCGGCTTCTTCCAGCCCGCCTTTTCCATAATCCACCGGGCCACCAGCTCGCCCTCCCGGCCCGAGTCTGTGGCGATGACCAGGTCGGAGATATCCCCCCGGCGCATCAGGGCCTGGACGGCCCGAAACTGGCGGCCGGTCTGTGGGATGACCTGGGTCTTCATCTTCTCGGGCAGCATGGGCAGGGTGAGCATGTCCCACTTGGCCCACTCCTTGTCGTACGCCTCCGGGGGCGACAGCTCCACCAGATGGCCCAGGGCCCAGGTGACCACGTATCTGTCCCCCTCCAGGCAGCCCTCTCCCGGGCGTTTGCAGCCCAGCACCCGGGCCAGCTCCCGGCCCACGGAGGGCTTTTCCGCCAGTACCAGCGTCTTAGACACCGTCCTCACGCTCCTTTTCAATGCATAGATAAAGACAGTATAGCCCGGCGGAGAGAAAAAGGCAACGCCTAGTCTCTCCGCCGGGCTTCGGATATTGTGAACGCCGTCCCGGTCGGGACGGCGTTCACAGCAGTATTTACACCACAATCTTGCCCTTGAACATCACAGTTCGGATGGACAGGTCCCTGTTGAGCAGCACCACGTTGGCCCACTTGCCGT
>CAJFTA010000043.1 GCA_904419835.1 uncultured Pseudoflavonifractor sp.
GTACAGCGGCACCAACTACGACCGCCCCGGCTTTCAGGCCATGCTGGCCGAAATTGAGGCAGGAAAAGTGGCCGTCTGCTGCACCAAAGACCTATCCAGACTGGGTAGAAATTCATCGCTGACCGGGCTGTATATCAACTTCACTTTCCCGAAATATGGAGTGCGGTATATCGCCATCAATGACCACTTTGACACCATCGACCCCAACAGCACCGACAACGATGTGGCAGGTATAAAGAACTGGTTCAACGAGTTTTTTGCAAAAGACACCAGCCGAAAAATCCGTGCGGTGCAGAAGGCGAAGGGCGAGCGCGGCGTACCGCTGACCACCAATGTCCCGTTTGGGTATCTCAAGGACCCGAATGACAAGACCAGATGGATTGTAGACGAAGCGGCGGCGCAGGTGGTCAAGCGCATTTTCCGGCTTTGCATGGAAGGGCGCGGGCCGATGCAGATCGCCAAAGTCTTGCAGGAGGAAAAGGTGCTCAACCCCACTGCCTACAAGCGCAGGGCGGGCATCAAGACACCAAGCCCGGAGACTTCCGATCCCTACCACTGGAACACCAACACCGTTGTCCACATTCTGGAACGGCGAGAGTACACTGGCTGTACGGTCAATTTCAAGACCTACACCAACTCCATCTGGGACAAGAAGCAGCGGGACACGCCCCTTGAAAAACAGGCGGTATTTTACAACACCCACCCGGCGATCATCGAGCAGGAAGTCTTTGACAAGGTTCAGGAAATCCGCCAGCAGCGACACCGCAGGACGAAAACCGGCAAGAGCAGCCTGTTTTCCGGCTTGGTCTACTGTGCCGATTGCGGCGCGAAGATGCGGTACTGCACCACCAACTACTTTGAGAAGCGGCAGGATCACTTTGTCTGCGCCAACTACCGCAGCAATACGGGAAGCTGTTCGGCGCACTTCATCCGGGCGGTTGTTCTGGAGGATTTGGTCTGGATGCACATGAAAGCGGTCATCTTCTATGTGACGCGGTATGAGAAGCATTTCCGGGCTGCGATGGAACACCGGCTCCGGCTGGCCAGCGAGGAAAAAATCTGCGCCAGCATCAAGCGTTTGGAACAGGCGCAGCGGCGCATGGGCGAGCTTGACCGGCTGTTCATCCGAATCTATGAGGACAATGTGGCCGGGAAAATCACGGACGAGCGGTTTTCCATGATGAGCCAGTCTTACGAGGACGAACAGGCGCAGCTCAAGGCAGAAATCCAGACCTTGCAGCAGGACATTGAAGTACAGGAACGACAGATTGAAAACTTGGAGCAGTTTATCCAGCGGGTACACAAGTACGCGGATTTGCAGGAGCTGACCCCTTACGCTCTGCGGGAGCTTGTGAAGGCGATCTACATTGAAGCACCGGACAAGAGCAGCGGCAAACGGCGGCAGAATATTCGCATTTCCTATGACCTTGTGGGATTTATCCCCGTGGACGAGCTGATGAAGCAGGAAACGGCATGACCGAAGCCATGCCGTTCCTGCGAAAACTAATTTTGCTTTCTTATGACCCCCGACCATTACACGGGGACGGTCTTTTGCCGTCGAAAAAGTGGCCGGAGCCACTTTTTCGAGGGAGATGCGCGCAAGATGGGCCTCGATTCCTGACGGAAAAGTCGGCCCATCTTACGCGAGAAGTGTCATTTCCGAGGCGCATGTCCTCGGAAATGACGGATTTTCATTTGATTCCTGCGGCTTCGGCCGCAGGAACTCTGCGAGGTCTTCCTTCAGGGGAGGTTTTTCGACACGCTGAGACCGTCCCCTTACACAGGGACGGTCTTTTTCTCTGTTCCCAGCCGCTCCAGCCGCCCTTTCTCTCTGAGGCGGTAGAACGCCAGCCCCACGGCGTCGGCCAGCACCCAGCCGATGGGGATGGCCCACCAGATGCCGGGCAGGCCGATGGCGGGGATGGGGGCCAGGAGGTAGGCCAGGGCCACACGGGTGCCCAGGGAGAGCCCGGTGAGCACCACCGACATGCCGGGGCGGCCCAGGGCGCGGTAGAGGCCGTAGAGCAGGAAGAGGCAGCCGATGCCGCAGTAGCAGGCCCCCTCGATGCGCAGGTACTCCACGCCGATGGCGATGATGCCGGTCTCCTCCGGCGCCACAAAGATGGTCATCAGCGGTCCGGCGAAGGCGAACACCAGCACGGAGATGACCACGCAGAAGGCCAGAGCGGCGGCCACGGCGGAGCGGATGCCCGCCCGGATGCGGTCTGTCCTGCCCGCGCCGTAGCTCTGGGCGATAAAGGTGGAGAAGGCGTTGCCAAAGTCCTGAACGGGCATATAGGCGAAGGAGTCGATCTTCACCGCGGCGGCAAAGGCGGCCATCACGTCCACACCGAAGCTGTTGACCAGGCCCTGAATCATCAGGATGCCGAAGTTCATCACCGACTGCTGGACGCAGGTGAGGAAGGAGTAGGAGAAAATCTTCCCCACGGTCTGCCGCCGCAGCCGCAGCTCGGACCGGCGCGGGCGCAGCTGAGGAGCCCTGCGGAAGGCGTACAGGGCGATGCAGGCCGCCGAGACCGCCTGGGAAATGACCGTGGCCTCCGCCGCGCCGGCCACGCCCCGGCTCAGAACCAGCACAAACATCAGATCCAGCACAACGTTCAGCGCCGCGCTCACCCCCAGGAACACCAGCGGCACCGCTGAGTTGCCGATGGCCCGGAGGAGGGAGGCGAAGTAATTGTAGAGGAAGGTGAAGGGGATGCCCAGAAAGACCACCCGCACATAGGCCCGGGTCATCCCATATATCTGCTCCTGGATTTGCAGCGCGCGGAGGATGGGGTCAATCAGCGCCAGGACCGCCACGGTGAGCAGGGCCGCGGCGGCGGCAATGACCACAAAGGACACAAAGACGCTCTCCCGCAGCTTTTCCTCCTCCCGGCTGCCGAAGAGGATGGAAAAGCACACCCCGCTGCCCATGCACAGCCCCAGAAGAATGGAGGTGAGGAAGGTCATCAGGGAGTAGGACGATCCCACCGCCGCCAGGGCGTCCGGCCCCAGACAGCGGCCCACAATCAGGGTATCCGCCACATTATAGAGCTGCTGAAGCAGGTTGCCCAGTATCATGGGCAGGGCAAAGAGCAGCATGGACCGGGTGACCGGTCCCTCCGTCAGGTTTTGCTGCACGGCTGTCTCTCCTCTCCGGGCCGCCGTATGGGGCCTGTTCTTCTCCGTTCTGCCCCGCTGAGCGCGGAAACGCCCCCGGAGGGAGTTCCCTCCGGGGGCGCTGGCATACGGTGTGCTCAGAAGTACTTCTTCACGCCCTCGGTAGCCAGGTCGGCGTCGGCGCTGATGGTGACAGTGAACTTGATGTTGTTCTTCTCGCTGAAGCTGTTGAGCCAGTCGAGGAAGTCCTCCACGGACGCGTCGGTGGGCTCGGTGGGGACAATCTTGGTCAGGCTGTCGATGAAGATGTGGGTAATATCGTAGTCGCCGGCATAGAGCCCGCTGATAAAGCCCTTCATGAAGTCGAAGGACTTCATCTCGTAGTGAGACGCCTCCACCAGACGGATCTTATAATGAATATCGTAGGTCAGCTTGGGGCCGCGCTCAATGCAGACCACGTTTCCGTTCTCGCTATGCACGGCAGAGTTAATGAGTTCGATCATCTGCTTGGTCTTGCCGGTGCCCTTGACACCCATGATCACTCTCACCATATTAATCACTCCTTACATTGTAAGCCGGAACGCCTCCGGCCTTGTGTCTCTATGTTACCATTTATCCGGTCAGATTGCAACCGCTTTGCACAAGTTAACTAAAATTTCATGTTTCCCTGTGCCCGCATTGGCACGCTTAACCAATACTGCCCGGGCGGAGTGGAATCCGCCCGGGCAGTATCATTTTGGACATAATTTTTTCTTTTAACCCTTGTTCAGCCGGGCCTCCAGCTCGGCCTTGCGGTCCTCATAGCCGGGCTTGCCCAGCAGGGCGAACATGTTCTTCTTGTAGGCCTCCACGCCGGGCTGGTTGAAGGGGTTGACCTTCAGCAGGTGGCCGGACAGGCCGCAGGCGTACTCGAAGAAGTAGATCAGCTGGCCCACGGCGTTGGCGGTGCGCTTGGGCACGGTAATGGACAGGTTGGGCACGCCGCCGTCCACATGGGCCAGCACCACGCCCTGGAAGGCCTTCTCGGCCACAAAGGACAGGGGCTTGCCGGAGAGGAAGTTCAGGCCGTCCACGTTGTCGGGGTCGTTGGGGATGGTGATCTGGCCGCCGCACTCGGCAAAGCGGACCACGGTCTCAAACAGGTGGCGTTCGCCCTCCTGGATATACTGGCCCATGGAGTGCAGGTCGGCGGTGAACTCCACGCTGGCGGGGAAGATGCCCTTGCCGTCCTTGCCCTCGCTCTCGCCGTAGAGCTGCTTCCACCACTCGGCGAAGAAGCGGAAGGAGGGCTCGTAGCAGGCCAGCAGCTCGATCTTCTTGCCGCCGTCATACAGGCCGTTGCGGGCGGCGGCATACTGCCAGGCGGGATTGTCCAGGCCGGGCTTGGCCATGGCGGTCATGGCCTCGTGGGCGCCGGCCATCATGGCGTCGATGTCGACGCCGGCGGCGGCGATGGGCAGCAGGCCCACGGCGGTGAGGACGGAGTAGCGGCCGCCCACGTTGTCGGGCACCACAAACTCCTCATAGCCCTCGGCGTCGGCCAGGCCCTTCAGGGCGCCCTTGTGGGCGTCGGTGGTGGCGTAGATGCGGCCCTTGGCGCCCTCCTTGCCGTACTTCTCTTCCAGCATGGCCTTGAAAATGCGGAAGGCCACGGCGGGCTCGGTGGTGGTGCCCGACTTGGAGATGACGTTGACGGACCAGTCCTTGCCCTTGAGCTGCTCCATCACTTCCAGCATGGCGTCGGTGGACAGGCCGTTGCCCACAAAGTAGATCTCGGGGCCGTCCTTCTTGCACAGGTTATAGTTCGGGGAGGCCAGCAGCTCAATGACGGCGCGGGCGCCCAGGTAGGAGCCGCCGATGCCGATGACCACAAGGGCCTGGGAGTCGGAGCGGATCTTGGCCGCGGCGGCCTTGATGCGGGCGTACTCCTCCTTGTCGTAGTTCTCGGGCAGGTGGACCCAGCCCAGGAAATCGGAGCCGGGACCCCGGCCCTCCTGGAGCATGGCATGGGCCTCGGCCAGGTCGGCCTCGCGGCCGGTCAGCCAGTTTTCGGGCAGGAAACTCAGCGCGTTGGATGCGTCAACCTTGGGCATATCAAACAGCCTCCTCATCAGTATAACAGGGGATTTCCCATTGGTAAAAGTATACACCAAGTCGGCCCATTTTCCTAGAGGAAAATGAGCTGAAAATGAACTTCCGGCGCGGAGCATTTTCAGCGCCGCGCCGGAGCTTGTCCCGCCGGAGCGGGTCATTTTTTCAGTTCTTCAGGCTCTGCATTGGAGCAGGGATGCGGCCATCCCAGCCGGGCACGCCCGGCTGGGAACCCTGAATTCATTTTACATGCTCGGCGGAAGTGAATTCCGCCTGCGCCAAGGTTTTCCCCTCCGGGGAAAACGCTTGTACGGCGCAAGCGCCGCCCCATCTCTGATGGGGCCCCCGCGGCCGCCGCCTCAGTTCTTCAGGCTCTGCATTGGAGCAGGGATGCGGCCGCCGCGCCGGACGAACTCGGCCGAGCCGAAAGGGTGGACCGGCATCACCGGCGCGGAGCCCAGCAGGCCGCCGAACTCCACGGTGTCCCCCACCTTGGTGCCCGGGCCGGGGATGATGCGCACGGCGGTGGTCTTGGAGTTGACCATGCCGATGGCGGCCTCGTCGGCGATGATGGCGGAGATGGTCTCGGCGGTGGTGTCCCCGGGGACGGCGATCATGTCCAGGCCCACGGAACAGACGCAGGTCATGGCCTCCAGCTTGTCCAGGTGGAGGGCGCCGGAGGCGGCGGCGGCGATCATGCCCTCGTCCTCGCTGACGGGGATAAAGGCGCCGCTCAGGCCGCCCACGTGGGAGGAGGCCATGACGCCGCCCTTCTTGACGGCGTCGTTGAGCAGGGCCAGAGCGGCGGTGGTGCCGTGGGTGCCGCAGACCTCCAGCCCCATCTCCTCCAGGATGCGGGCCACCGAGTCGCCCACGGCGGGGGTTGGGGCCAGGGACAGGTCCACAATACCAAAGGGCACGTCCAGCCGGCGGCTGGCCTCCTGGGCCACCAGCTGGCCCATGCGGGTGATGCGGAAGGCGGTCTTTTTGATGGTCTCGGCCACCACGTCGAAGGGCTGGCCCTTCACGTCCTGGAGAGCATGGTACACCACGCCGGGGCCGGACACGCCCACGTTGATGACGCAGTCCCCCTCGCCCACGCCGTGGAAGGCGCCGGCCATGAAGGGGTTGTCCTCCACCGCGTTGCAGAACACCACCAGCTTGGCGCAGCCGAAGCCGCCCCGGTCGGCGGTGCGCTCCGCCGTGGCCTTGATGACGCGGCCCATCTCGGCCACCGCGTCCATGTTGATGCCCGCTTTGGTGGAGCCCACGTTGACGGAGGAGCAGACAAAATCGGTGGTGGCCAGGGCCTCGGGGATGGAGGCGATGAGCCGCCGGTCGCCGGAGGCGGCGCCCTTCTGCACCAGGGCGGAGAAGCCGCCGATGAAGTTGACGCCCACTGCCTTGGCCGCGTCGTCCATGGCCTTGGCGAAGGGGACGAAGTCCTCGGTCTCGGAGGCCCCGGCCACCAGGGCCATGGGGGTCACCGAGATGCGCTTGTTGACGATGGGGATGCCGAACTCCCGCTCGATGCCCTCGCCGGTGGACACCAGCTTCTCCGCCCGGCGGGTGATCTTGTCGTAGATCTTGCGGCAGGCGGCCTTGGGGTCGGGATCGGCGCAGTCCAGCAGAGAGATGCCCATGGTGATGGTGCGGATGTCCAGGTGCTGCTGGTCGATCATGTTGATGGTGGAGAGAATGTCGTGTTGATTCAGCATGGCAGGCACCTCAAATGGTATGCATGGCGTTGAAGATCTCTTCCCGCTGGGCGTGGATGACCACGCCCTTCTCTTTGCCGGCCTGCTCCAGGTCCGCGACCAGCCGGGCGAAGGGGACGTTGGTCTGGGAGGCGTCCACCAGCATGATCATGGTGAAGTACCCCTGGAGAATGGTCTGGCTGATGTCCAGAACGTTGACGTTGTGCTCGGAGAGCAGGGTGCAGACCGAGGCGATAATACCCACCTGGTCCTTGCCGATGACGGTGACGATGGCTCGCATTTGCTTCACAACCTCCCTGATTTATTGCAGTTCATCCAGTGTAAGCCCGAACGCGGGCAGGAAATGCTCGATAAAGTATTCCGCTTCCGGCAGGCCCATGGCCTTCACGGCCTCCAGGGTCTGCCCGGCGGCCTGGCGGAACTCGTTGTTGCCCGCCTTGACCTCCTCCACGCACTTGATGTGGGCGGAGAGCTTGTCCGCCGCCTTCACCAGGGCGCGGAGGGACGGGTCGTAGTCCTCCCGCAGCCAGGGCGCGTAGGCCGGGCGCAGCTCCGTCGGAAGCATGGACAGCAGCTTGTCCGCCGACACCGCCTCCACCGCCTTGTAGGCGTCCCGGATCTCCGGGTTGCAGTACTTCACAGGGGTGGGCAGGTCGCCGGTGAAAATTTCCGGCGCGTCGTGGTACAGTGCCGCCACAGCGGCGGCGCCCGGGTCGCAGTCCGCGTCCAGCACGTCCCGGCGGATGACGGCCAGCGTATGGGCCAGCACCGCCACCATGTGGGAGTGCTCCTGAATATTCTCCTGCACGGAGTTGCGCATGAGTCCCCAGCGGCTGATGTACTTCATCCGGGCGATGTAGGCAAAAAAGTTGTAGGACATTCCTCCCCCTCCCCCTGTCTCAATTATCAAAAAGCGGAGTCCCCGTGTCGGGGGCTCCGCCCGGTCGGCTCCGCCGTCCCTGCGTGAGCGGGATGGGGAGCGGCTCCGGAGGTTGGGAATTACTCCCCGTCCTCCGCGATGAGCGCGGCAATGTCCTTGCTGAAGGCCTCGCTCTCAGCGTCGGTGCCGTGGAACTCCACCTTCACGGGCTTGGCCAGGTCCAGGGAAAACAGGCCCATAATGGACTTGGCGTTGATCACATAGCGGCCGGACAGCACGTCAATCTCAGCGGCGCAGCGGGTGGCCGCGTCCACGAACTTCTTCACGTCAGAGATGGAAGTGAGGGATACGAAAAAGGTCTGCATGGTATTTGCCTCCTGTGGTTTTGGTCTGTACAATCCGCCGCCGGGCTGATAAAATAGTCTGAGCGGCAGCGCTCCCTTGCGGAATCCGCTACCATTATAGCACCACCTCCGAAAATTACAAACACAAATTCCGCTTCTCCCGTATTTTCGCCGTTTGCACCAGAGGTGGAAAGGCCGGGACAGCGGAATCTTGAGAGGGATAACCATGCGATATGCGATTTACACACTTGGCTGCAAGGTCAACCAGTACGAGACCCAGGCTCTGGAGACAGAACTGCTCCGCCGGGGCCACACGCTGGTCCCCTTCGGGGATGAGGCCGACGCCTACATCATCAATACCTGCACCGTCACCGCGGTGAGCGACCGGAAGTCCCGCAACGCCATCCGCCGGGCCAAAAAGCGCAATCCGGCGGCGGTTGTGGCGGTGTGCGGGTGCTACGCCCAGACCGCGCCGGAGGACGTGGCCGCCCTGGGGGTGGACCTGGTGTCGGGCACCGGGGACCGGCTGGGCTTTCTCAACGAGGTGGAGCGGCTCTCCGGCCTGGTCAGGGCGGAGGCGGAGCTGGCCCCCGAGATGCTGGTGGACAATATCATGACCCACCGCAGCTTTGAGCAGCTGCCCGCCGGCGGCCTGGAGGGCCGCACCCGGGCCATGCTCAAGGTGGAGGACGGCTGCGTCAACTTCTGCACCTACTGCATCATCCCCTACGCCCGGGGGCCGGTGCGCTCCCTGCCCCTTCCCGCCGCCGTGGCGCAGGCGGAGAAGCTGGCCCGGGACGGCTACCGGGAGATTGTCCTCACCGGCATCGAGATCTCCTCCTGGGGCCACGAGTTCCGGGACGGCACCGGTCTCATCGACCTGGTGGAGGGCGTCTGCCGGGCGGCGCCGGAGCTGCGGGTGCGGCTGGGCAGCCTGGAGCCCCGCACCATCACCGAGGATTTCTGCCGCCGGGCCGCCGCCCTGCCCAACCTGTGCCCCCACTTCCACCTGTCCATGCAGAGCGGCTGCGACGGGGTTTTGAAGCGGATGAACCGGAAATATGATACCGCGCGGTATTACGAGAGCGTTACATTACTCCGTGGATTCTTCGATCGCCCCGCCATCACCACGGACCTGATTGTGGGCTTCCCCGGCGAGACCGAGGAGGAGTTCACAGCCACCCTGGAATTTGTGGAAAAGTGCGCCTTCTCCGCCATGCACATCTTCCCCTACTCCCGCCGCACCGGCACCCCGGCGGCCAAGATGGCGGACCAGGTGCCCAACGCCGTCAAGGAGGAGCGGGCCGCCCGCGCCGGCGCCCTGGCCGCCCGGCTCAAGGCCGCCTACCTGGAGCAGTGGGTGGGCGCCTCCCTCCCCGTCCTCTTCGAGGAGGAGAAGGAGGGCCTCTGGCGGGGTCATGCCCCCAACTATGTGGAGGTCATGGCCCGTGGCGAGGCATTACACAATGTAATCCGGGATGTGAATATTACAGAGCTTCATGGAGACGGCCTGTTTGGCCAGGTGCTCTGACCGCCCGCAGCCGCTCCCGCAGCATGCCGCCGCACCTCCGCCTCTCCCCCGGCCGCTGTCAGGGGAGAGCGCACCTGCAACAAAATACCGGCCCCCGGAGACCGCTGCAGGTCCTCCGGGGGCCGGTATTTCCATTCTGTCAGGCCGGAACAGGCTCAGCCTTCGATCGGGGTGGACAGGCGGGCGGTGAGGGCGGAGATCTGGTCGGCGGTGAGGCCAATGCCGGTCAGATAGTCCTCCGCGGCCTTCTGCAGATCGACCTCGGAGAGGTCGGCGTCCTTCTCCAGGCCCGCCAGGTCGCGGAGCATGCCCACAGCCACCTCGGAGATGAGGTCGTACTGCTCGGAGCCCTTCTCCACATGGTAGTAGTTCTCATAGGAGACCATGTAGTCGGCCACGATCTCGTCCTGGGTGGCGCCCATCAGGGCCTCCAGCAGGATGGCGGTGAAGCCGGCCCGGTCCTTGCCCTCGTTGCAGTGGATGGCATAGGGCCCCTCGTGGGCGATGATGAACTCCAGGCCGGTCTTGAGCTTGCTCTGGAAGTCCTCGGACTTGTAGTCCACGCCCATGTTGAGGGCGACCACGCTGCCCGCCTCATACAGGCTCTTGTAGTAGGGGGAGTCGAAGCCCTCGGCGGCAAAGTAGCCCTGGATGGCCTCGTCACTGTCGGCCAGGTTGACAACGGTCTTGACGCCGGCTTTCTCAATCAGATCGTCGGCGTAGGCGGCGCGGCCAATCTCGGGGTTCACGGGGCTGCTGGTGCGGTAGAGGACGCCCTCGGCGATATCCCCCAGAACCACGGGGCGGAAGTTGGCGAACACCTCGTCGGAGGCGTAGTCGCTCCGCTCATTGGTGCGCTGGAGCTGATGGGCCTGATACTGGCCCAGGTAGCCGGCCTTCTCGGCCAGGGTGAAGGAGACCACGTCGCCCTCCTCCACGCCGTAGGTGCCGGCGAAGTCACCCATGTTGATGGCAACCACCAGGATATCGCTCTCCTGGTTGTCCCGCACCACGTTCTCACCGGTGTTGACGTCGCTGTACGCGGTGCAGAAGGGGATCTCCAGGCTCACCCCGTTTACCGTCACGTCCAGCACGTCGCCCAGCTCCAGGCCGGCGGTGTAGAGGGCCTCGGGCTTGATGTCCAGGTCCAGGTTGCCGTACTTCTCGACAGCGGCCACGCTGCCCACCACGGGGCCCCGGGTCACGTCATAGGTGTTGGAGAAAACCGCGCCGTTGACCACCCAGACGTCGGAGAAGTCGGGCGCGCCGTCCTTGTTGGGGCAGACCAGATAGTCGCCGTATCCGTGCTCGGAGGAGGGGTCGTTCACGTGGAGCACATCGCCCCAGGCGGTGTTCACAGTGAGGCGCACGTCGGCGGGGACAAAGCAGGCGAAGTTGGTGTCCGGCTCGGCCTTGGTCTTCAGGTCAATGAAGGTGTCCTTGCTGCCGGTAAAGTCCTCCGCTGTGAGGGCGGTGCCGTCGGCCTTGGTGTAGGTCTCCAGCACCTTGCTCAGCTTGGCGACCCACTGCTCGCCCACGGTGCCCTTGAGCACCACGCTCTCGCCGTCGTCGGTGGCGGTGTAGTCCACGTTCTCCAGCTCGTTGTGGAAGCTGGTCTCCTTGGAGACCATCATGCCCTGAATGGTGTACTCCGTCTTGCCGGTGAGGAAAAAGTCGTCGGCGTGGGCCTGGATGTACGCCTCGGCGGGGCTCTCAAAGCCGAGGGCGCCGAAGTTCATCAGGAGCTGGGCCAGCTCGGAGCGCTGGGCGGTGCCGGTGGGGCTGAGCCTGTTCTGATTGCCGGAGAGGAGGCCCAGCGCCACGGCCCGCTCCACGCCATCCCTGGCCCAGTCGGCCACGGAAGCGGCGTCGGTATAGGCGCTCAGGTCGGCGTTGGCCGCGTGGGCACCCTGGGCGTCCGCGTAGTCGGCAAAGACCTTGCCCAGCTCCTGCCGGGTCATGGCCCGCTCGCCGTCAAAGGCGCCCTGGCCGGTGCCGGCCGTCAGGCCCTCGTCCTCCGCCCAGGCGGCGGCGTCGGCGTACCACTTGCCGGCCACGTCATGGAAGGTGGCCGCCTCGGCCACGGCGGGCCGGCCGGCCATGTTGTACAGGGTCTGATAGACCATGCCGCGGGTGACGGTCATGTCAGGGCTGAAGACCGCTTCGCCCGTGCCGTTCATGATGCCCTCCCCGGTCACATAGGAGACGGCGGGGGCGTACCAGGCGTCCGCCGCCACGTCGGTAAAGGCCGCCTTAGCGCTCTCCTCCGGGCCGGCCGTTTCTTCCGCGGCCATGGCCGGAACTGCCAGGCTCAGGACCATGGCCGCGGCCAGAGGCAGCGTGAGGAGCTTCTTTTTTCCCTTCATTTGAGCATACCACCTTTTCTTTTCTCGTATCCCGCTGCAGCCGGGATACCGTTGTGTTTTCATAGTAGCAAAACTGCCGCCGCAATACAAGCACTTCTTGCCGCCCCTCCCTCTTTTCCTCCCAAAATATTGTATCAGGAAGCCGGGCTCTCAGAGGAGGAGATCGATCAGCCGCTGGTGCCGGCCATCAGGGATGCAGATTACTTCCGTGAAGGAGGCGCGCCCGGCCGGCACGGCGGCGGAGGGCTGTTTGTCCGGGAGCCTGAGGGCATGGGCTGGCTGCTTTCTCGGGGCGGCGGTGCTCGGCCAGAAAACATGAGGTGCCCCTTCGGCGGCCCGGCGACGGCAACGATGCGCCGGGCCGCAGAGGTATTTGGAATTTGACAGCTGTAAAAGGTGTGCAGGCGCAAGAAGCAAACCGCCTGCACACTTTTTCTTGCCTTTCTCGCAAAATAACGCTACAATTCAGATTATAAAAAACCAGTTCGGCGGGGACTGGCAGAAAGGCGGCCGTTTGTATGTATAATCCCCAGTTGGAGACATTTCTTCGCGTTGCAGATGCGGGAAGCTTTAACAAAGCGGCAGAAGAACTGTTTATCACGCCGCCGGCGGTCATCAAGCAGATCACATCACTGGAGTCCAGCCTGGATGTTCCGCTCTTTATCCGCAGCCCCCGGGGACTGAAGCTCACGGAGGCGGGGAAATCCATTTACCGCGACGCCCAATATATCATTCAGTATTGCAAAGACGCTGTCGTACGGGCGAAAAACGCCGCTGAGGAGGGCGACAAGGTCATCCGCATCGGCGTCTCCCCTATGACGCCGGGCCAGTTTCTTCTGGATCTCTGGCCGGGGATCAAGGAATACTGCCCGGATATCAAGTTCAGAATGGTCCCCTACGAGAACACGCCGGAAAACTCGGTAGAGATCCTGCGGAATCTCGGTCAGAACATCGATATTGTGGCGGGCCTCTTTGACCAAAAATTCCTGGAGGCGCGGCAATGCGCCGCACTGGAGCTGTCCAGGGAACCCATCCGCTGCGCCGTATCCATTTACCACCCCCTGGCCGGCAAGGAGCTCCTGACGGCGGAGGACCTTCACGACGAGAATTTCCTTCTGATCCGCCGGGGATGGAACCATTATCTGGATCAGATGCGGGACGAGCTGTGGCGAGACCATCCCCAGATTCACATCGTGGACTTCGAGATGTTCAACATCAATGTATTTAACCAATGCGAAAATTCAGAGGATATCCTCATGACCATCGACAACTGGCGGCAGGTTCACCCGCTGCTCAAGATCATTCCGGTGGACTGGAATTACACGATCCCCTATGGGCTTCTTCACTCCCCCCGCCCCACGCCAACAGTCAAACGCTTCCTGGACGCGGTGAAACGTGTCTGCGCTTCCTGAGCGCCGGACCAAAGCTGTTACGGGAAGGTATATACTGCATAACTTTTCGAGACTTCTGCTGAAGTCTCGATTTTTTTATAATATAGGCAAAAGCGGCGATACACAGCGCCGAAAATGGCGGGGTGATTACACATTGAAAAATTTTCTCTTGGAACCAGGCGGGAAGATCGTATTCGGCGGCGGCTGCGTGCGGGAATATCTGGCCGGCTTTGCCAGAGGCTACGGCCCCAATACGCTGCTGGTCAGTGGGGTGCGCTCCGGGCGGGAGAACGGAGCGTATGACGGGGTCTGCCGCAGCCTGCGCGCCGCCGGGAAGCGGGTCGTGGAGCTCTCCGGCGTTCAGCCGGGGCCGGATTATGAAGCCGTCCAAAGAGGCGCCAGGATGGCGCGGGAGCAGCAGGTCGATTTGATAGTAGGCGTGGGCGGCGGCTCCGTCATCGACTGCTGTAAGGCCATCGCCATGGCGGCGGTTTACCGCGGGGATCTCTGGACAGACTTCTGGGCCCGGCGGGGCGTCGTGGATTACCACCCCCTGCCGGTGGGGATCATCCCCACCACACTGGGAACCGGAGCGCTCAACGGCGCTGTGGTGCTGACCCGTCGGGCCGACGGGATGAGAGGCGCCCGGGACTATCCCCAATGCGCCCCCCGCTTCATTCTCTTCGACCCTGCCTATACCAGGACCCTTTCCCAGGCACAAATCATTTCCGATGGATTTCGTATTCTCAGCAGGGTCCTGGAGCTGTATTTTGCGCCGCCGGCGGGCGAAAACGTGACCAACGCTCTGTTGGAGGCCCTTGCAAGGGATGTGGTGCAAATCCTGCGGAGGGGCAGAGAACAGCTCCAGCATGATGCGTCGCGCACCGATCTGATGTGGGCAGGTGCCCTTGCGGGCAACGGCCTTCTCCAGGCCGGTAAGAGATGCCGGTACCCCTGCCGCCGGGCAGCGCTCCGCCTCGCATCCGATACCGACCGCCCCTTTACCCAATGTCTTGCCGTCCTGCAGTCGGCGGCGTACCGTGCCGCCTGCCTGGAGCACCCTGACAAGCTGACCCGGGCAGCCGCATTGGTGTGGGGGCTCGCTCCGGACGGGAAGGCGCTCCTGAGCGCGCTGGCCGGAGCGGATGCGTTTGACGCACTGCTTGGCAATTTGGGGCTTCCCACCCGGCCGCAAGCGTTGGGCATCACGGACTTGCCGCATTTCCAGGAATTTGTGGAGCAGGCCGCCCGTACTGACCGCCTCCCGCCAGCGGTCTGACGTGTGGAAAGGAGATGGTCTCATGCGCGCTGTCATATCCCTGCTGCTTTCCATTTTGATGGGGATAACCGTGGCATCCTGCGGTCAGAGTTCAAGCCCACCGCTCCCGGCGGGGCCTGCTTCCCCGGAGTCCTCCATGGAGGGTGCTCTGGTGGCGGAAAGCAGTTCTGCCCCATCTGGCGCCCCCGCAGATACGGTGGCCGCTGCCGAAGCAGATCCGGCGCGGCAGCAAACGCTGTATCTCTGGGAGCTGGGAAATGTCCCCGCTGCTACGGACTATACCAAGAACAGCGGCCAATATTTTGACGACCCCGATTTCCGCCCCTATATCGTTACCTTTCCCGTTCCCGAGGGGACAGAGGTGAAAGGGGCGGTTCTGATCTGTGCGGGCGGCGCATTCCAGTATCGGAGCGATGCAAATGAGGGCACTCCGGTGGCACAGGCCCTCGAGGATATCGCCGTCATGGGGTTTTCCGCCGGCGGAATCTTGTCCGGTGAGATGCTGCTCCACTGGGACGGCCTGGTGAACGGCTCCGCGCTGGATCCCGATTACGTACCTGATGCGCTGGACAGCGTCTCTGCCGATGCGGCCGCCTGCGGCATGATCTACGCCTTTTACAGCCGGCTCAGTGTGGGCACGACCGACGTAGAGGCACTGCGGGCCGGGGACCTTCCGCCCACCTTCTACTGCTACGGTACCGAGGACCCGTTCTACCGCCAATTCCTCGCCAATGCCGACGCAGCGGAGGCCGCCGGCGTTCCGGTGGAGCGGCTCCAGCTGGAGAACACTCCCCACGGCTTCGGCGTACAGGGCGGGTGGATCAGCCCATACGACGCATGGCTCAGTGAGATCTTTGATTCAAACTGATCGGAACGCCTTCCACGGCATATTCAGCTGAAACGATTTGGTTTATACCGAAAAACCAATCGGAACTTCCGGGCCTAAGACGATTGCACTATAATGCAGATAACAAAACAGACAACAAATTATAACGCCAAACTCAGTTTCAAAACCGGAAAGGATGATACGCAATGCTGCAAAAACACAAATGGCTGGCGCTGGCCCTGGCCGGTGCCCTATCCCTCTCTATGCTGGCTGGATGCACAGAAACCCAAGCGCCCGTCCCATCCGCCAGCAGCCCTGTCCCTCCTTCCGCAGATTCGAATCCGGATGTACCCGCGCCGGACACCTCCGGTGACGAAAGCGCGGCTGGGACAGGGAATGTTCTGGTGGTCTATTATTCCGCCTCCGGCAAGACGGAAGCTGTGGCAAATTATATTGCCGAAGCTGCCGGCGGCGATCTGTTTGAGATCACTCCGGCGGAGCCCTACACGGACGAGGATCTGAACTGGACCGACGAGAACAGCCGCGTTACCCGGGAACACGAGGACGAGTCCCTGCGGGATGTGGCGCTGACCGCCACAGAGGTGGAGAACTGGGATTCTTATGACACTGTGTTTATCGGCTATCCCATCTGGTGGGGCATCGCGGCCTGGCCCGTGGATGGTTTCGTGGAGGCCAACGATTTCACCGGCAAGACGGTGATCCCCTTCTGCACCTCCTCCAGCTCCGGTCTGGGAGAGAGCGGGGCGCTTCTGGCTGAGCTTGCCGGTTCCGGCGACTGGCAGGATGGGGAGCGGTTCCGCTCCGGCGTCATCCAGGAAGATGTAGCGGAATGGGTGGACAGTCTGGGACTGTCCGCATAAAGAAACAACGGCAGGAGCCGGGGCAAAGGCTCCGGCTCCTGCCTGCTTGTCACTCTATGACCAGAAAGGAATGCGAGAGAAATGCCGAAAAAAATTCTGATTTTATCTGCCAGCCCCAGGAAGGGCGGCAACTCCGACCTGCTTTGCGACCAGTTTGCCAAGGGGGCAGAGGAAGCCGGGCATCAGGCGGAGAAGCTCCGGGTGCAGGAACAGAAGATCCGTCCATGCCTGGCCTGCTATGGCTGCCGTGGTACCGGCGCCTGCGTCCAGAAGGACGACATGGCCGCGATTCTGGACAAAATGGTGGAGGCCGACGTGCTGGTGCTGGCCACGCCGGTGTACTTCTACTCCATGGACGGCCAGCTCAAGACCCTGATTGACCGCACCTTGCCGCGGTATACCGAGATCCGGGACAAGGAGGTCTACTTCATTGCCACGGCTGCGGCAGGCAAGGGCGCCATGGAGCGCACGATAGACTCGATGCGCGGCTTTACCGACTGCCTGCCCGGCGCCCAGGTGAAAGGCGTCATCTACGGCTCCGGGGTGTACCAGAAGGGCGAGGTGCTGGAGACGCGGGCCTCGCAGGAGGCTTACCAGGCGGGTAAGCGGGCCTGAGGCCTGAAACCCAGTTAAACCTTCTCCCTGCGCCTTTCCGGAATGAAACTGTATATCAGACAGAACAGACGCCCATTGTCTCCTCCCGCGTATATCCGAGCGAAAGGCTTGACCCTATGAATTGAACTTGGTAAGGAGGTCTCCCCTATGAAAAACTGCAATCGGATCGGGACCATGCTGCTGGCCCTGATTTTAACGCTCAGTCTCAGCATCGCGGCCCTTGCTGCTGTGGAGGACACCGGCTTTTCCGACGTGGCCGCCGACGCATGGTACGCCGACGCCGTGACCTATGTCCGGGACAACGGCCTGATGAGCGGCTCCTCTGAGACTACCTTTGTCCCCGATGGAACGATGACCCGGGGGATGCTGGTCACCACCCTGTACCGCTTGGCCGGCTCCCCCTCTCTGGAGAATGAAAATCTGGGCTATCCCTTTGCCGATGTGCCGGGTGACGCCTGGTATGCCGACGGGGTCTACTGGGCCCGGCTGACCGGCGTGGTCAACGGATACCCAAACGAGCGGTTTGGGCCCGATGACCCGGTGAGCCGGGAACAGATTGCGGCCATCCTCTGGCGGTATGCCGGCAGTCCTGCGGCAGAGCCTGGCACGGACTTTGCCGATGAGGGCAATATCTCCGATTACGCCGCCCAGGCGGTGGATTGGGCCCGGGCCAATGGGATCGTGAATGGGGCGGACGGCAACCGTTTCCTGCCCCAGAGCAGCGCCACCCGCGCCCAGGCGGCCACCATCCTGCGGAACTATCTGACTGCGGAGGAGCCCGCAGAGCCCGAGGTGCCGGCGGAGGAGAGCCGGGTCCTGGTGGCCTACTTCTCCGCCACCGGCAACACGGAGCGGGTCGCAAACCAGATTTCGGAGGCCACCGGCGGCGACCTGTTTGAGATCATGCCTGCCGACCCCTACACCGATGAAGACCTGAATTGGACCGACGAGGACAGCCGTGTCGTTTTTGAGTATGAGAACCCTGAGGAGCGGGACACCGAGCTGGTCGCTTACACCCCCGATGGGTGGGATGGCTACGATGTTGTGTTTATTGGCTACCCCATCTGGTGGTATGACGCCGCATGGCCGGTGGAGGGCTTTGTGGAGGAAAATGACTTTACAGGCAAGACTGTCATCCCCTTCTGCACCTCCTCCAGTTCCGGACTGGGTGAGAGCGGCAGCCGGCTGGCTGATTTGGCCGGCGCCGGCGACTGGCAGGAGGGACAGCGGTTCCGTTCCAGCGCCGCCCAGTCTGATATAGAGGCATGGGTCCGGGAGCTCGGTCTTTTATATGAATAAGCGCAAGGCATTGATGGTCAACAGCAGTCCCCATGGGACCCGCTGTGCTTCCACGGCTCTCTGCCGGGCGGGCCGGGACGGCCCCAACTGAAAGGAGCGAACGTAATGGAAAATTTCGTCTATGAGTACCCTACAAAGGTCTGTTTCGGCAGGGGCGCGGCCAAGGCCAATCTGCCCGGAATTCTCTCCGCCTACGGCCCCAATGTGCTTCTGGCCTACGGCGGCGGATCCATCAAGAAAAACGGCGTCTATGAGGAGATCACCGGCATTCTGAAAGAAGCGGGCAAGAATATCACCGAGTTTACCGGGATCATGCCCAACCCCACCTGGGCCAAGGTGCAGGAGGGGGCCAATCTGGCGCGGGAGCGCAAGATTGATTTGGTGCTGGCCGTGGGCGGCGGATCAGTCGTGGACTGCTGCAAGATCGTCTGTGCCCAGGCGGTCACCGGCGAGGACCTGTGGGACCTGGAGATGGTCCGGCACAAGATATCCTCCAGGGCGCCCATTCCTCTTGGGGCGGTGGTCACCGCCTCCGGTACCGGCGCTGAGATGAACGGCGGCGCCGTCATCACCAATGAGGACGCCAAAATCAAGGGCGGCATGTTCGCCGCCGCCCCCCGGTTTGCCATTCTGGATCCGGAATATACCATGAGCCTGCCCAGGATGCAGGTGCTCTCCGGCGCCTTTGACACCCTGAGCCACGCCATGGAAACCTACTTTGGCCGCTCCGACCGGGACAACGTATCTGACCAGGTTGCCCTGGCCATCATGCACAGCACGGTGGTCAATATGCGCACGCTGCTCCGGGACATCCAGGATTACACCGCCCGGAGCAACCTGATGTGGACCTCCGCCATGGCGGAGAACGGCATCCTGAAGGTAGGCCGGGTCACTGACTTTGAGTGCCACCAGATGGAGCACCAGCTGGGGGCCTATACCGACTGCAACCATGGACAGGGGCTGGCGGTACTCCATCCCGCCTACTACCGGCACATTGTGAAGGACGCCCCGGAGAAGTTTGCCCGGCTGGGCCAGGTGGTCTTCGGCACAGAGGGGGCCCAGGCCGCAGTGGACGCTCTTGCCGCCTTTATCAAGGAGTGCGGCCTTCCCACCAGACTGACGGAGCTCCGCTCCAGGACCGAGATCACGCCTGAGCTGCTCCGTCAGGTGGCGGACAGCGTCAACCTCCTGCAGGGCGGCCCCCGTCAGCTCACCCATGACGAGGTCTATGAAATTTTCATGGAGTGTATGTAACACAGAAACGCGATCCTGCCGGGACTTCAGCGGGATCGCGTTTCTTTCTTTTAATTTATAGGAAAACGGCGGCCTGCGGGCATGGTAAAGACAAGAGCACTTAAATGCCAAAAAAGAAATCCCCGGAAAACCGATGCTTTCCGGGGAAAATTGACTCTTTTAGCGCTTGGAGAACTGGGGAGCGCGACGGGCAGCCTTGAGGCCGTATTGCTATCGTTTTAGCGCCGTTTTTCCTTGATTTTACGGGCTTTTTTGAGGTAGCTGCACTCGGTTGTCC
>CAJFTA010000044.1 GCA_904419835.1 uncultured Pseudoflavonifractor sp.
CGCTGCCCACAACCGCCGTTCTAACAACTTCCCTATGAGGCCGCTTGGCTGGCTTTCTCCTTGCGAATTCGCCGTCCAATTTGTTTGACAAACCTACAGTTTTCAAATATTTTTTATTTTTTTCGTCACAGAATCCTGCGCCTCTTTTTCTGTGCTTTTCTCTCTCCCTCAGGGCTCATCTGTGCCTGGTTCCACCATTAAAAAGCCGCCCGGAAGGTGGGCATACGCCTCACCTCCGGACGGCTCTGTCTGATGCCTGGGGCTCAGTACTGCTCGGGACGGCTGCTCTTGTTCTGAGCCTGGTCCTTCTTCTTGTTCTGGGGATTCTGGCCATTGGTCTTGTCCTGGGGCCCCATATTGGTTTTGTTCTGCTTCTCGTTCTGCATAAAGCTCACCTCGCTTTCACTGGGCCTATTATTCCCACCGCCGCCCGGAGACTATACGGAAAAAATGCTTCTCATAGAAAAATTTTTTCAAATAGGATACCACATCTGCCCCGCCCGTGTTATACTCTTTTCAGAGAGCTGCATTGATATTATTTTCAAATAGGAGGACTCGGCCATGAGATGCCCCTTCTGTTCCAATCCCGAGAGCAAGGTTGTGGACTCCCGTCCCTCAGACGAGGGCGCCAGCATCCGCCGCCGCCGGGAATGCCTGGTGTGCCACAGGCGCTTTACCACATATGAGACCATGGAGAGCCTGCCCATGGTTGTGATCAAAAAGGACGGCAGCCGCCAGACCTTTGACAAGAGCAAGCTGCTCAACAGCATGCTCCGCGCCTGTGAGAAACGCACCGTCCCCTTCGACACTCTCAGCCGCATTGCCGACGAGATTGAGCTCACCCTCCAGAACGAGATGGACCGGGAGATCCCCTCCGCCCGCATCGGCGAGCTGGTGATGGAGAAGCTCAAGGATGTGGACGAGGTTTCCTACGTCCGCTTTGCGTCTGTGTACCGCCAGTTCAAAGACATCAGCACCTTCATGGAGGAATTGAACAAGCTGCTCAAGGAGCGCTGAACCCGCTGCTCAGTGTGTCGAAAACCTCCCAAAATGGAAGCCTCGCAGAGTTCCGTCATCTGCAGATGACGGAATCAAATAAAAATCCGTCATTTTCGGGGACATGCGCCTCGAAAATGACACTTCGCATGAAATTTTTGCCGACAATTTCATCAGAAATCGAGGTGAAAATTTCATGAAGCTCCTTCGAAAAAGTGGCGGTAGCCACTTTTTCGACAGCCTGCAGCGGGGGCCGCATTGCGGCCCCCGCTGCTTTTTATTGCCCCGCGTCCGGCTGTCTGGGCGTCACCCTTCCGCCGCTCTGGCTGGCGGAGGGGACGGCGCTGCCGCCCGGCCCGGGCTGCGCCGACGGCGCTCCGCTCTGCTCCATGCCCGGCGTACCGGCGGGCTGAGGCCGGCTGAACCAGGAGAACAGCAGAACGCCTGCAAGCAGGGCTGCAGCGGCCAGGGCCGCGATCTTCACCACTGCCGGCACCCGGAAGGACCGCTTACTTGTTTTCTTTCCCTTATGGGGGCCGTCCTGCTCCAGCAGGTCCCGGTCCCCGAGCTCCGCCACATCGGCCAGAAGGGCTCTGTCCTCCTGACGCACCATGCCGGACGCCAGAATCACCCGGAGCGCCTCCCGGTTGTACCAGCCGCCGCGGTCCTTCTTCCCGTCCAGCACCACAGGCTGGAGCATCTCCACCGTCTCCAGCACCTTGGACAGCTTCATGGGCCGGGCCGCTCCGGCGCCATGGTACCAGAGGCAGATCTTCCCCTCGCCCGTCTTCTGGCCGATGATCCGGCAGGCCAGCAGCTCGGAGTACAGGTCCGCCCAGCCCTTCTCCGGCCCCAGCCAGACCCCCAGCCGCTGCCGCCGCCCCAGCGCCCGCAGCAGCCCGTCCAGCCGGTCCAGCAGCCGGGGCCACGCCTCGCCCCACTCCAGCTCCGCGGCCTGAAGCAGGTCCTTTACCCCCGCGCGCTGATATCTGTTGCTGTCAAACCAGCCCAGCAGGTGGTCCAGGCACGCCTCGTCCTGCCGCCCCAGGGCCAGATAGGCCCGGTAGCTGGTCATGCCCTCCAGCACCTTCCGGCGCTCCTCCAGCTGCCGCTGCCACGCCTGATGCCAGGCCTCCAGAGGAGCCAGCTCCGGCCCGCCGCCCAGCAGGCCGGTGATCCGGGCGTAGAACTCCCTGGCCTGGCCCTCGGGCAGTTTGGCCTCATCCAGGTGCTCCGCCGCCAGCCGGGCCAGCCTGCTCCGGCAGCTGCGCCCGATCTCTTCCCGGCAGGGTCTCAGCCCCTCCAGCAGTTCCCCCAGCCGCTTCCAGTCCCAGCCCGCCGGAATGGCCCGCTCAAAGGCCTCCTTCCGCAGGCGGTTGGCGTTCTCCGTCTCCCGGTCCAGCTCCTCCCGGCGCCGCTCCACCGCCGTCCGGTCCAGCGGGCCGTCCGCCCCGGCGCTGACGCACCGGTCCAGGCGCCTTCCGTCCTCTTCCAACTGCTCCAGGGTGCGCTGCCCGGAGGACAGAATCCGGTCCAGCAGCCGGGCGGACAAAATCTGATCCACCCCCCGGCCCAGGACCCGAAAAACGCTCCCGTAGGCGGAGAGGGCCTGATCCAGCTCCTCCGGCGCGATGACCCCCATCAGGGTCTCGTCCTGACCCAGAGCCCGCTCCAGGCTGCCGGGGGCGCTCAGGCGGCTGCGGAGCTCCTCCTCCAGCCGCCTCCGCTCCCGCTCGCTCAGAGGCTGGCCCAGCTGCTCGCCGTACTGCCGGAGGGCGGAGCAGTCCATGGGTTTTCCGCTGAGCTGGTACTGCCGCCAGAAGTTGACATAGCGCTCCTCGGTCAGCTGGTCCAGCTCCGCCTCCCGCTCCACCTGGACGGCCACGGTGCGGAGCAGGCCGGGGTCCTCCGCCCCCCGGCGGATGAGCTCCGCCGTCTCGGGCCGGAGCGTATGGCTCACCGGCCAGCTCTCGTCGCTCAGGCGGATAGCCGTCCGCTCCCCCGGCCGCACCTGGGTCCCCTCGAGGGCAAAGAGCACTGCGAAATGATGCTTGCCCGCCTCGTCCGGGTTGGTGGCAAAGCTGAGGTAGCGCCAGAGTCCGGTGGGCACGCAGCGGAGCACGTCCTCCATGACGGTGCGGCAGTAGGCGGCATAGTCCTCGCTGCCGGGCACCAGAATCACCAGGCTGCCGAAGTCGTTGGTCATGCCTCTGGACAGGCAGCAGCAGGCCAGCTCCGCCTGCCGCCCGTGGCTCAGGGACAGCTGGCACCGGCTCTCCCGCAGGCCGGCGCCAGCTCTGCTCCAGCCGCTGCGCAGCTCGGTCCGCTGATCCGCCACGCTGCGGAAGTCCCCCTCCCCCGCAAAGCGGAAGAACGCCAGCTCATGGGCCGTGCCGTCCTCAAACCACTGCTGGAAGTTCTCAAAGAAGGCGGCGTGCTGATAGACCGCGCCCACGGCGCTGCCGCTCTGGACGGCGCTGTAAGCCGACACCAGCAGCAGCCGGCCGCCGCAGGACACACACCGCAGGGTCTGATTGCCCCGGCTCCGGTCCCCGGGCAGGGCAGCGCTGAGGCACTGCTCCTCCTCCTCCCGGGTCAGCGCCCCGCTGGGGCAGGAGAAGGTCCGGTACTGCCCCGCGTGGCCTTTGAGAATTTCGCCCGCCATGTTCTCTCTGTTCATGATTTTTACCTCCCTTTCAGCAGTCCCAGCATGCCGCCCCGGCGGCTGCGGTGGGACCGGTAGCCGCCGGCGCTCCGGCCGCACATGCCCAGATTCTCCCAGGTCAGCTGGTCTCCGTTCTCCCCGCCCGCCCGGTCCACAGCGTAGTACTCCCGGTCCCCGTCCGCCGCCGGCAGATAGCCCAGCATGGCCAGCATCCACAGGAAGGGCGCCTCGGTCTGGAAGGGGCGGCGCTCTCCGGCGGGGGTCCCGTCCTCCCGGAAGCCGTGGCCGTAGTTGGAGGTGGCCAGGAAGGTGTGGACGGGGAAGTGTTCCTCAAACTGCTGGATAAGCCGGGGATTCTGCTCCCTGAGATAGGTCCGCAGCCGGTGGGCCCGGTCGCAGAAGTCCTTGGCCCGCAGGACCGGCGTGCGGCTCCCCTCCGCCTCCAGCCAGTCGCTGGGGGCGCCCGGCCGGTAGTCGTCCCGGTACAGGACGGAGCGGAGCTGTCCGCCGGCCTCAATGGTGTCGCTCTTGCCCAGCAGGAACACCACCGGCACGTCCTTGCGGAAGAGGGAGGACAGCTGGCTCATCCGGGCCACCAGCTCGTCGGTGGGGGTGGCCTGGCGGCCTCCGCTGTACCCGTATTTGGCCTGATCGGCCCGGTCCTCGTCCCGGATGCTGATCTGCCGCAGCTCCAGCTCGTCGGTGCAGTACCAGACGCAGTCCACATTCTGATAGAAGTTCTGATATTCCTTGAAGATGGCGTCAGACACGCCCAGCCGCTCCCGGTCCAGGCTGTACTCGCCGGGCAGGTCCACCACCGTCAGGATCAGGTTGGTCTTGCGGCCCACCCGCACCAGCACGGAGAAACGGGGGATGGCCTCCGCGCTGCCGGTCCTGGTGGCCTCCACCCTCCGGTTGGCGCTGTACGGCGCCAGGCAGTCGGCCTCAAAGCGGAGCCAGCTCTTGTCGCCCTTCTCCCGCACCTCGCCGCCGTCCACGGTGCGCACGCCGTAGCTCTGCCAGCTAATGGCGCAGGCCGCCCGGTCGTGGACAAACACGTCGGCGCAGGCCGCCAGGGCGGTGGACTTGGAGATGCGGGGCCCGCCCAGCACGGTGAGCACCACCTCGGGGTACCGGCCCGCCCAGTAGGACATGACCCCGCCGCAGTGGGGACAGTGCCGCCGGCCGGCGATGACGTTGCCCTGCGCGTCCCGGACGGCGGTGATGCGCACGTCCCCGTCCCCCTCCCGGTAATACTGCACCTCCAGCCGCAGCACATGCCCGCCCCTGGCGAAGCTGTCGCCCATCATGAACTCCAGCAGCTCCCGGTACGCGGGCGGGACGCTGTCCCGCTGGTCCCGCAGCTTCTTCTTCCACAGCGGGGTGGGGATGGTCAGCATCCCCCGGGACACATCCCGGGCGCCGGTGGAGGCCAGCTCCCCGGTGGAGGCCAGCAGCTCCGCCTCGGAGAAAAAGGTGGGCCCATAGCCCCGGTTGCGCCAGGTGTTCACCAGGCCCTCAAAGGCGCTGCCAAACCGCTCCACGTCCTCCCGGGCGCATCCGGCAAAGTAGAACTTTTTCCACAGCTTGAACTGCTCGCTGAAATCAAAGCACAGGTCGGAACTCTGGCTCTTCCGCCCGCAGTAGGGACAAATACACTCCATATGCTCTCTCTCCTCTCTCCCGCCGTCACCGCCAGCCGGAGGCGTCCTCCAGCTTCTCCGGCAGCGTCAATACCTTCTTCATGTGCTCCGCCCAGCGCAGCTTCACCGGCAGCGTCCGCCGGGGCCGCAGCAGAAAGGAGAGCCGGTACCGCTCCCCGCTCCGCTCCGCCTCCGGCAGCGGAACCGTACCGAAGACGCCGTAGTCCAGGCCGCAGTCCCCTTCACGCAGGGGCAGCGGGCTGAGGATGGTGAAGCGGCGGAACCCGCCCTGCTCCCGCTGGCTGTACAGCTCCACCCGCTGCCGCTGGCCGAAGAATACCTCCCGGGCGGGGGTAAGAGGCGCTCCGCTGCCGGCGTCCGCCAGAAAGCAGCGGTACAGCCCGTCGGGCAGCCGGACATCCATCCGCCGGGGCCGGAAGTCCCGGGCGGGGTACACCGTCAGCTCCACCGGCCCGGTCTGACCGCCCCCCAGGCACTGGATGGGCTGGAACACCAGCCTGGCCTTGCCCCGGCCCTCCAGCTCCTCCCCGGTCCAGGTGACAAAATACCGCCGGTCCTCAAACAGGTTCAGTTCCAACGCTCACCCCTCCTCTCCTCCGTCCGTGCGGGCGCTGAGCCGCAGCTCCCACATGATCCGCCTGCCCAGCCCCCGCACGGGCAGCACCCGCACCAGCCCCGTGTTGCTCCGGACGGCCAGCACGCCGTTTCTGTCCTCAAACAGCGGCTGCCCGGCGGCGTTTCTGCTCCGCGCCAGCAGGTCTGTGCTCTCCTCGTCCCACAGCAGGACGGTCTCCTCCAGTCCCGCGGCCCGGAAGGCCCGCTCCGCCCTTCTCCGGGCGCTCTCGGCCAGTACCGCCGCGTCCTCGCCGGTAAACTCCGCCTGGCTGTACAGCCCGGCCAGCAGGGTGGCGGGCGTCTCCTCCCGCCAGTCCCCGGGCGGGCCCGACTGCCGCCGGGGGCCCAGCTCCATGGCGCTGAGGATGGTCAGCCCCCGGGTCAGCTCCTCCTGCTTTGCCCGGGCCTGCTCCATCAGGCCGCTGTCCGCCTGGAAGAAGCGGCTGACTTCCCCCCACCAGGCGGCCTCCGCGGCGCTGCGGACACATGCCTCCCACAGCGCCAGCTCCTCCTCCAGCTCCGCAAGCAGCTGGGCGGGGTGGGCGCCCCGGGGCGTGATGTCCCGGCCCAGAGCCTCGTCCAGGCGGGCCTTCCGGCTCCGCTGCTCCGCCCTGGCCTGCTCCTGAAAGTAGAGGGCCAGCCCGGCGGCCTCGCCGGTGAGCAGCCGCAGCGGCGCCCGGCAGCACCGCCCGGCCAGCTCCAGCCGCTCAATGCAGCGCCGGCACAGCTCAGGCAGCACCGGCGTCACCCGTTCCAGCAGCCAGTCCTGGGGCGCCCGGCCCTCGGGACGGCCCAGCAGCTCCTCCAGAAGGGTGCGGACGGTGACGGTCCCGCTTTTGTCACGCTCCCCCCGGAGGACCCGGCCAAGCCGCCTCACGACCCCCTCCCCCCGGTTTAAGCGCTCCGCCAGGCTGTCTCCGCCGGTGATGGGCAGGTCCTGAAGCCGGGGTGTCCCGGCCAGCACCGCCTCCAGATCCCGCTCCGTGGGGCCGAACGCCGCCCGGAACCACTCCCGCGCACCGGACCGGTCCCCCTCGGTCAGGGCCTCCAGCCTATCCCGCAGCTGCCTGGCCAGATCCCGCTCCACCGCGCTGTGGAGGGTGGCCTGGAGCCGGATCGGAACCCCATGGCTGCCGGAGCGCAGGGGCTGATCCATGCCGCCCGTCAGCAGCAGGGCAGCCAGGGCGTCCGCCCCGCCGGGCACCCCCGGGTCCACCAGCCACAGCCGGCCCTGTCCCTCGTGGGCGCAGGCCGTGTCCGCCGTCAGGCGGCACTGCTCCGCCCGGACGGGCAGCCTGCCCCGGAAGTCCGCCGTCAGCGCCTCCAGCCCCCGGGGCTTCTCTCCGCTCCATACCCACAGGAGGTACACGCCGTCGGGACACACGGCGGCCCCCTCTCTCCGCTCCTCCGCCAGGGTCTCCAGGCAGCTGCGCAGCGCCTGCTCCGGCGCGTCTCCCAGAGGACAGGGGCGGTACAGCGCCCGGAACCGGCCCGCCGCCGCGCACAGCCGGGCGGCGGTCTCGTCCGCCTCCCGCCATGCCAGCACCGCCGCTCTCCTCCGGGGCAGCAGATCCCCGCGGGGCAGCGCGCCCTGGGCGCGGTCCCGGAGTTCTTCTCTCCAATTGGATTTCACCGGCATTCAACCTCTCTTCCGCAGCCGTCCGGGCGGGGCCCGCTGGGCCCCGCCCGGCGCTTATGTCCGCCTTACAGCTCGTCGATCATCCAGTCGTAGAAGCGGCGGATCCTGCCCGCCAGCTCCTCGCCCGCCTTGTCCTCAAAGTCCCGGGAGGCCATGGCGTAGGAGATGCCCAGCTCCCGGTCGGCCCGCTTCAGGCCCCGCAGCTTCTCGCAGTAGTCCCGCAGGGCCTCCCGGCGCGCTCTGGCCGCCTTCAGGCCGGCCTCGTCGGCCCTCTCCTTCTGCTCGGCCAGGGCGTCGGTGAAGCGCTCATAGTCATCGTCGCTGAGGGCGTAGAAGGCCTGGGCGGCGTAGTACTCCTTGCAGTCCCGCTCCAGGCGGCTCTCCAGCTCGCCGCTCAGGGGCTTCTCGTCGCCCAGCTCCATGTTCCAGCAGGCGCGCAGGTCGTCGTAGGCGATGAGGCCCCCTGCCAGGCACTTGAGGAAGGCCTGGCCCCGCCGGGCCGCCTTTTCCTGGATGCCCGCGGCGGTGTTGTGGGCATCCAGCAGGGCCTTCAGCTCCTCCGCCACGGGGAGGGCCGCCTTCAGCTCGTCCCAGACGGACATCTTGCGCCGCAGGCCCCGCTCGGCCAGCCGCTCGCCCAGGTCGGCGGGGGCGGGGCTGTCGGTGGTGGTCATCACCTGGTTGACGTACTTCAGTTCCTCCCGCCGCATAGCGGGCTTGGGGAAGCCCTCCCGGTCCGGGACCTCCCTGTCCGCCAGAATGGCGCGCAGCTCCTCCATGGTGCAGGACTTGTCCCGGTCCAGCTTCGCCGCCGCCAGCAGGTCTCCGGCGGACGTCCCCGGATTGGGCAGATAGAGGGCGTACTCCGCCGTGGCGCCGGCGGCGTCGGGATTGGTCCGCTCCACCAGGCCCAGATCGGCGGCCTTCCTCAGGTCGTCCGCCGCCTCCTTGGCCAGGGCGGCCTCCCGCATGTCCCACTTGGGCACCGCGCCGTGGAACAGGCTCTGGTTGAACAGGTTGGGGAAGCGGCTCCAGTCACGGCCGTTGTCGCCGTGCTCCATATGGAGGCCCACCTCGTGGGGGTTGCCCTCATAGGTCTTCTCCGCATCCTCCACCCAGCTCAGGGCCCAGGCGGGCACGCAGACGTACAGCCGGTAGAGGACGAGCTCATCCCGGGCGGAGCTGCGGTACACGCTGTCCCCGCCGTCCACCACGCCGTGGGCGGCGGCGTACTTCTCAATGTGCTTGTCCAGCCACTTGCAGCCGTCGGGCACGGTCATGTACTT
Source organism: uncultured Pseudoflavonifractor sp. (assembly GCA_904419835.1). GTDB lineage: Bacteria > Bacillota > Clostridia > Oscillospirales > Oscillospiraceae > Pseudoflavonifractor. The sequence continues at coordinate 8,866 of CAJFTA010000044.1, forward strand.
GCTGCAGCCGCAGTCGCCCAGGGAGAAGCCGGTCCGGGTCTGGAGCAGGGGGCTGGCCTGGGTGCTCAGCTTGTCCACCAGGGTCTGGGCCGCCAGCTCCAGCGGCTTGTGCCCCTCGGGGTCCTCCGCCGGGGACAGCTGGGGGATCTGGGCGTCCTTGTTGCCCGAGTAGAGCTTGACCAGGAAGCTCTCCATGGTGTCGTTGACCACCTGGCCGAACTCCTCCTGGATAAAGTCCCGGATGATTTTGGCCGCATCAAAGGCCGCCTGTCCCTTGCCATCGGGCGGATCCAGCTGGGTCCACTCGTCCTTCTTGCTGCACAGCAGCTCCACAAAGGCCTTGGCCTTGCGGGTGACCTCCTTCTGGGGGAGCAGGTCGTCCAGGTAGTTCATCACCACCGCAGTGGTGTGTTCGCCGCCGGTCAGGTCGATGGGGGACCAGGAGAAGGAGCGCTGGAACAGGGCCTGATGCTCTTCGGTGTCGGTGAGCAGGCCGGCGTTGCGCTGGATGAGCCGCTTGAGCTCCTTGATGACAAAGGTGTACACGTCGTAGAGGCCGCTGCCCATGGGGATGATCACCTGGTGCTCCAGCTGGTTGTACAGCTGCTCCACCCGGGCCCACTCCTCGTTGCGGCCCAGCAGGCCCCTGGACTTGGACGCGGCGTAGCCGGCGAATTTGCCGTCGGCGTGGAGGACCTTGCGGATCTCGTTCATCAGGTTGACCATGTAGTAGGGCCCCTTCACCCGGAACACCTCGTCCGCCTTGGCGGTAAAGCGCTCCCGCAGGGGGTTGAGGCGCATGGCCGCCTTGACCTCCTTGGGGGAGAGGCCGGCCTCCAGCAGGAACCGCTCGGCCAGGGCGCCGTCGGGCTCGCCGCACCGGTCGAACTGCTCCCACACCTTGTCAAAGACCTTCTTGGCCACATAGACCGTCATCAGGCCGATGGGCACCACGCAGGAGGAGTAGCCGATGACGTTGTAGCAGTAGTTGGCGTCCCGGGGGAAGACCCGGTGGCTCTGCTTGCTCACCGCCACACCGCTGATGGGGGTCCGGTTGGAGAGGAAGGAGTCCACCAGGAAGGGCTCGTCCCCCGCCTTGGCCTCGGTGGTGCAGATCAGGTTCAGGATGGAGTTGGCCACCACCTTGCGGGCGGTGTCCGCCGGGTCGCCGAAGAACACGCCGCCGTCGGCCACGCCCTCCACCAGGGTGCAGAAGTCGAAGATGTTCTCGCTGATCTCCACGTCAAAGGTGCCGTACTGCTGGCGGAACGCCTCGCCCCGGTTCTGGAGGCCCATGAAGTAGTCAATCTCCTTCAGGGCGGCATAGGCGTTGCGGTCGCCCTTCTGCTTGCGCACCGGGTCGGGCTCGCTGCCGCAGGCGCTGGGGAGCATCAGGTAGGCCGACACGCCGGTGTTCTTGTACCGGTCCACGCTGATGTTGCGGATAATCTGCCGGGTGAGGAAGGGCACGTCCACGATGGTGCCTCCGCTGGTGCCGCCGGCCAGGCCGGACAGGAAGAACACGTTCAGGCGCATGCCCGCGGGCTTGCCCTTCAGCAGGCGGTTGAGGGCGGCAGTCAGGGCGGCGGTCAGGGCGGCGATGGTGTTGGGCTGGCTGAGGCGGACCCGGCCGGGCTGCCGCCAGGCGCTGGCGCCGGTGCTGTCAAACCCGGACTGGGCGGGCACGGTGATGGCCATGCCGCCGGTCACCTTATACAGCTCCGGGTCCACCCAGGCCCTCATCTGGGGGGAGATGGTGGCCGGGTTGATGGACTCGTGGGCCCCCTCGAAGGGGATCTTGAGCACCTCGGTGCTGTCAAAGCCGTACTTCTCCTGCAGCTCGTCCAGCTCCTTGTAGGCCGCGTCCAGCGCCAGGAAGGCCACCTTGTCGGCCAGTTCCTGGGGATCCACCTTCCACTCCAGCTGCCTGCGCAGCGTACACAGGCTCTTGTGGCCGTTGCCGCCGCAGCTGATGAAGAGGAACAGCTCGTTTGCCAGCTTCCGCTTGTGGGTGGAGATGACGCCGGTGCCCTCCAGGTAGTCCAAGGTGTTCAGGTTGGCCTTCACGCGTTTGATATGGATATCGTTCATATGGAATCCGTCCTTTCTCTCTTGTCCGATGTTGATGTCGTATCTGGGCCGCGGGACCGGAGCGGGCCTCACTCCTCAGGGGGGAGCCACTCCACCTCGATGGTCAGGCCGCTCTCGTCGTCCCGGAAAACCTCTCCGCCAAGGGCCCTGCCGTCCCTGCCCAGTCGGTAGGTCCTGTATCGGTTCCGTCCGCTGGCGCGCCTGGCGATGCGGATGCGGCAGCCGGGGGAGGACAGCTCCGCCCTGGCCGACCGCACCGCCTGCACGATGCGCCGCATCCCCGCGCTGCCCGAGCCGGGATCCAGGCTGTTCATGACCAGGGTGTACAGGGTGAAGGAGCTGCCCCGGGGCGGGGCGATGGTCTCCACGCTGTACCCGTCGCCGCAGGCGCAGGTAACGGTAAAGTCGCCGGGCAGGCGGCACATCCGCTGCCGCAGCAGCACCGCCGCGGCGATGAGGGCCGCCAGCACCGCCAGAATCAGGGGCAGCCAGGCCAGCAGACTGAAGGTGACCTCCACCGTACCGGGGATGTCCCACACCTGTCCCAGGCTGTCCACCGCGTGGACGGTAAAGGATGCCTCCCCCGTGCTCAGGCCCCTGATGGTGATGACGCCGGCCTCGCCGGGGGTGATGTCCAGCCGCTCCTCAGGCGTCCAGGAGACATCCTCCACCGTCAGGGTCACGCTGTCCCATCCGGCCAGGAAGCGCGCCGCCAGGTCCACCTCCACCGAGGCCCCGTGGCCCACGGCGACCTGGATGGGCGCGCCGCCCATGGTGAACTCCAGGGTCTGTGTGGTGGTTCGGGTCATCTGGGCGGCGGTCACAGCTGCCTGGATCATATACCGTCCGGGTGCCGGGACGGTGAAGGCGCCTGTCAGGACACCCTCCTCCTGGCTGTACGTGAGGGGCACGGTCTGCGCCTCCCCCCCTGCCTCCGGTGTGACGGTGCAGGACGCGCCGCTGAGGGCGGCATAGAACGCCTCATCCTGGGGCTGGTCCATGTAGAGGACCTCCAGCCTTATGGCGGCGGCGCCGCCCTGGATCTGGCTGTCCATCCGGAGGGTGATGCCGGTGACGGGCACCAGCGTGACATCGTAGGACACCTCGCCCTCCGCGCCTACGGTCCAGATACCCTGGGCCGGGGCCGTGATGGTCATCAGGGCGTAGCCGTTGCCCCGGACCAGCCGGACCGAGCCGCTACTCAGGTCCACCTGGCTGCCGCTGGGGTCCCAGAGGGCCAGGCCGCCGATGCCGCCGTCGGAGATGATGTAGATGTTGGCGCAGAAGATGCCGGGGCTGGTCAGGTCCGCGCTGTAATAGGTCCAGCCGTCCTGATGCCAGGGCGGGAGCTTGGTGCCGCCGGAGCCCATCATCATGCCGAAGATGGCGTTGTAGAAGTCGCTGACCTCCTGGCGGGAGTCGGTGATCAGGTAGTTGACCCGGGAGGCCGCGCCGGCGTCGTTGCTGTCGGGCAGGAGCAGGCCCTCCCCCGACTGGGTGCTGTTGGCGATGTTCCAGATCTCCGCCCGGCCCTGGTCGTTGATCCGGCCCTGGTAGTTCAGGCCCACCACATAGATCTCGCAGCTGAGCTGCCGGGCCGCCTCCAGGCCCTCGGCCATCATGGCGGCGGAGCGTTCCATGCCCTCGGGGGAGAGGGCGTCGGTGTAGCCGTCGGTGAAGAGGATGATCATGTTCTTCCGCACGCCGTCCTGGGCGTCTTTGAGCATCTCGGTGCCGGCCAGCACCGCCCGGCCCAGGTCTGTGGCGCCGGTGTTTACCTTATCATAGGTAATGGCGTCGATCTTGCCGGCCACGAAGCTCACCTCCGCCTCGGAGGTCAGCTCCACCGGGATGGTCTCGGTCTCGGTGTCCGCGCTGAAGGAGATGACGCCCACCCTGGAGCGGACCCCTCCGGTCCCTGCGGCCTGGTCCATCAGGCTCTCGGTGTAGAGGGAGTTGACGAACATCCCCGCCGCCGACACCGCCAGTCGCTCCGGGTCGGTGGCGTTCATGGAGCCGCTCTTGTCAATGAGCAGCGCGATGTTGTAGGGCTGTCCGGCGGCGCTCTCCGCCGCTACGGCCCGGGGTACCCCCCAGCCAAGCCCGCTCCATACCAGACAGAGCGCCGCCGCCAGCGCCGTCAGCGCCAGCCGCGCCGCGCCTCTCTTTTTTCCCATGGTATTCTCCTCCTTTTTGTACTGCGCCTGAGTGTTTCCAGCTGATTGAGCTTTGCTCTTTGTCCAAAAAAACAGGGTGAAAACCCAATTGTCACGGCGTTCCGATAAAAAAATTCAAAATGATATTTTTCTCTCCGCCGTGACAATCCTCTCCCCCGCCTGTTTTCCTCTACAAAGGCCGGTATCCCCGGCCCATCTCGCCGGCCTGCCGGCAAAAGGAGTGGAACTTCCATGAAACACATGCTTCGTCTCTGCCTCGCCGCCTCCCTCTTTCTCCCCGTCCTGCTGTGCGGCGGCTGCGCCCCCTTCTCCCTGCTCCGCACCGGCGTCCCCTCCGCCGCCCCCGCGCTCACCCAGCCCACCGCCCAGGCCACCGTCTCCACCGGCGCCCCCAGGCCCGGTATCCGGTACTGCCAGCAGCTGCTGAGCGGCGACGAGCTGGACCTCTATTTCCGGGTGCTGGACGCCGTTCTGAATGTGGAACCCACCATCACCGAGACCGACTTTGACCGGGACACCCTGAGCCGGATGGTGGACTACGTGCGTGCCGACTACCCGGAGCTCTTCTGGCTGCTGGGCACGGACACCCTCACCACCACGATGATCGGCGGCGTGCCCACCAAGATAACTCTCACCTTCCGGTACAGCCCGGAGACCGCTGACCTGGACGCCGCCCAGGCCCGGGTGGAATCCGCCGTCCAGGCGTGCCTGAGCGGCATCGACCCGGCCTGGAGCGACTACGACAAGGTCAAGGCGGTGTACGACTGGATCGTCCGCCGGACGGAATACGACCTGGACGCCAACGACCAGAGCCTGTACACCGTCCTGGTGGATGGCCGGGGGGTGTGCGCCGGGTACGCCAAGGCCACCCAGTACCTGCTCAACCGGCTGGGCGTCCCCTGCACCTATGTGACGGGCACGGTCCGGGGCGCCGGCCACGGCTGGAATCTGGTGTGGGCCGACGGGGCCTGGTACTACCTGGACCCCACCTGGGGCGACCCCCTCTTCTCCGACGGCGAGCAGAACCCGGACTATGTGTCCTACAACTACTTCTGCGTCACCGGGGACGAGCTGTTCCGGACCCACACGCCGGACGACCTCTTCCCCCTCCCCGCGTGCACTGCCACCGCCTGCAACTACTTTGTCCGCAGCGGCCTGGTGCTGGAGCGGTACGACTACGGCGCCGTGCTGGAAATCCTCCGCCAGGCCGTGGCCGAGCGGCGGGACGCCTCCATCCGCTTCGTCTCCGCCCAGGCTCTGGAGGAGGCAAGCTATGCCCTTACCGAGGCGTACAATCTCTTCGACATGCTGAAGGAAATTGACGGCGGCTCGGGTTTGCTGGACACCAGCGTGATCTCCCACAGCGTGGATGAGGAGCTGAACATCTTCAACGTCTACTTCACCTTCCGGTGAGGCGGCGCAGGAGGAGGCTTGACACATGGGAAAAGCAGACTACATCGCCAACGGCTACGGCTACCGCACCGACGAACAGGGCCGGGTGGTCCAGGCCTACGGGGAGCTCCGCCTGACGGACGACCCCCAGCGGGACGGCAAGGCCCAGCGGGAGGCGGGCGGCAACGCCCGCCAGCCCGGGGACGACGGCGGGCACTACATCGGCACCCGGTTCGACGGCAGCCCTGGGGCGGAGAACCTGTTCGCCCAGAACCAGGTGGTCAACCGCAGCGACTACAAGCGGCTGGAAAATTCCTGGGCCAGGGATCTCCAGCAGGGCAACCGGGTGTTTGTCAGCGTTGAGAGCAGTTACCCCGGCGGCCAGAACCGGCCCGCCGTCCTCTCAGGCACCTACACGGTGGTCCGCCCCGACGGCAGCACCTTCACCGACCACTTCTCCTTTACCAACGAGAACATGCACACCGGCGACCTGGCCCAGGATGCGGGCGGGCTGGAGGACGCGCCGGTGAGCCAGCTGCCCCCCGGCGTCACCCAGGCCGACCTGGAGGCCAGCGCGAAATACGACCAGGGCCGTGTGTTCCGGCACAACGACCCCAACGCCCTCAACGTGACCATGGCGGAGGAGTTCCAGGAGCTCTCCCAGTCCAGGGCGGAGGCCCAGTTCAGGTCCGGCGTGTCCGCTCTGGACGCCCAGGAGACGCCGGGCGGGCAGAGCCAGGGCGGGGCCGCCGGGCAGGCGGGCTTCGCCTCCGGCGTGTCCGCCCTCTCCGCCGGATCGGACGCCGGCCAGTCCGCCGGGCCGTCGGGCGGCTTTGCCGCCGGCGTGGAGGCCGTCGCCGGCCAGGAGGCGGGGAACGCGCCGGAAGAGGGCGAGGGGCTGTCCTCCGGCGGCGCGGAACGGGAGTCCGGCGGCGCGGAGGAGGGCGGAGGCATCTCCGGCGGCCAGGACATGGAGCCCTGAAAGGAGCGGATTTTATGGAGCTGATACAAACCGTACTGCATGGCCACAGCCTGGCGCAGGGCGCGCCGCCGGCCGTGGACACCCCTCTGGTCTCCCTCCCCGGCGTCTGTCGGGGCAGGCCGGACGCCGTCCGGCTGGACGAGGAGCTGCTCAGCCGGAACTCCCTCTTCCTGGGCGGCAGCGGCACCGGCAAGACCAACGCCATTCTGCTTCTGCTGGACCGGCTCTTCTCCTCCATGGGGCCGGACGACGTGGCGGTGGTGTTTGACGCCAAGCGGGACTTCTTCAACCGGTTTTACACCCCGGAGCGGGGGGATCTGGTGCTGTCCGGCTCCCCCGCCCTGAGGGACGTCACCGCCAGCTGGAACCTGTTCCCCGAGCTGACCGCCGGCGGCCTGGACGAGGAGCTGCTGATCCAGAGCATCAACGAGAACGCCAGGGCCCTCTTTGCCGGCCGGGGCTCCGCCCAGCAGCCCTTCTTCGTCAACTCCGCCCGGAGCATCTTCAGCGCCTGGCTGCTGGCCATGCTGCGCAGCGCCAAGGCCGACCCGGACTTTGGGGACCGGATGTGCAGCAACCGCACCCTGCGGCGCTACTTCGACCAGGCGGGCGCCAGGCAGTACGGCGAGCTGGCCGCCTCCTATCCCGACATGGGCGGCATCACCAAATACCTAGGGGACGGTAAAAATCTCCAGGCCCTGGGCGTGATGGGCGAGCTGTCCTCCATGGTCCAGGACCTGTTCCAGGGGGCCTTTGCCCGGAAAGGGGACTTCTCCATCCGGCAGTTCATCCGGCAAAAGGGGGGCCGGGTGCTCTACATCGAGTACGACCTGGCGGTAGGCGAGGCCCTGGCCCCCATCTACTCCCTGCTGATGGACCAGGCCTTCAAGGAGGCCCTCAGCCAGGAGCGGACAGAGGGCAGCGTGTACCTGGTGGTGGACGAGCTGAAGCTGCTGCCCTACCTCCAGCACCTGGACAACGCGGTCAACTTGGGCCGCAGCATGGGCGTGAAGGTCATCGCCAGCCTCCAGAGCCTGTCCCAGCTCTACGCGCTGTACGGCGAGCACAAGGGCCGGGCCATTGCCACCGGCTTTGCCTCTCTCTTCTCCTTCCGCCCCAACGATGCGGTGACCCGGGATTTTGTCCGGGAGCATTTCGGGCGCAACGTGGTGCTGGAGCAGCTGCTGGGCAGCCGCGCCCCCGCCCCGGAGCGCCGGGAGGGCTGGGCAGTGGAGGACTGGGACCTGTCCGCCCTGAACAAGGGGGATGCGGTGGTGGGCCTGGCGGAGGCCCCGCCCTTCCGCTTTCACTTTGACCGCTTTCGCTGACAGGAGTGTGCGCCATGTCTCATTTTCTCCGTGATATGTTCTCCAGCGCCGACGCGGTGCGGCAGCGGCAGCTGGAGGAGCTCAACAGCCGCTCCCGCCTGCCCTGCCTGGGGACGCAGACCGACAAATTCTTCTCCTCCTACCGGCGGGCCCTCCGCTCCACCGTGGTGTCCGGCGGCAGCGCCCCCTTCCGGGCGGCGGTCATCCACGGCATTCTCCGGCAGTACGCCGCCCAGGGGGTGCCCACGGTGGTACTCCACTGCGGCAGCCCCTGGCTGTCCTGCGGCGCGGCGGCGGGGGCGGTGCTGCCCGGCGGACGGCGCTTCCGCTGCGACCCGCTGCTGGGCTCCTCCCCCGGCGGCGCCGCAGAGCTGCTCACCGACCTGAGCGGCTCCCTGAGCCCCGGCGGGCCTCCGCTGGGCGGGCTGTGGGACCTGCTATTGGAGGTTCTCGCCCTGAAGGACGGGCCCGTCACCCTTTCCGCCCTGTGTGCCGGCGCCTGCCGGGACCTGCCGGAGGAGCTGGCCCGGCTGAGCCGGAAGGGCGCGCTGGACAGCGGCCGGGCCTGTACCCTTCTGGATCGGTTCAACGCGCTGCCCCCCGGCGCGCTGGACGCGGGAGACCAACTGCTGTGCAAGCTGCGGCGGTGGCCCGGAACTTGCCCTGAGGAGCCGGACCGGGAGGCCCTGGGCCTGGCCCAGGCGGTGGAGCTGGGGGGCCTTGCGTCCATCGACCTGGTGTCCGACAGCAACCTGGCCCCGAAGGAGCTGTGTTTTCTGGTACTCCGGCGGCTGATGGAGCACGGGCGGCAGTTCCTGGTGGTGTGCGACGGCCTGAGCCTGTCCAGTCAGACCGTCCAGATGGAGCAGTTCTTCCAGGGCGCGTCCCCCGGGGTCCGGTTTCTCTTTGCCGGGCCGGACGTGCCAGTCCAGCTCCAGGCCCGGCCCGGCCTGATGGACCACCTGATGAAGACCTGGGACGGCGGGGCCAACGCGGTGATCTTCTTCCACACCTCCCCCGCCGGAAAGGAATTCTGGCTCCAGTACCTGGGCACCTACCGCCACCGCTGTCTGGAGCAGAGCTACTCATACACCCGGGACAGCGCCGCCGTCCTGCGCCACAGCGAGGGCCGGAGCGGCGTGCTCAAGGAGGAGGCGCGGCATGTGATGGAAGAGGAGGAACTGCGTACCCTGCCGGAGAACCAGGCCGTGGTGGCCGTACCAGCTGAGCGGAAGCGGGGTATTCTGACCTTTCAGGGGCTGCGGCCCGCGGGTATTTCATAAGAGGAGGCTGTTTCCATGATGCTGAAACGGGAATTGCTCCGGCTGGGGTTGTGCGCCGCCGCCGGGCTGGTCATCGGCCTGCTGTGCGCCGGCCCCGGGGCCATGGCGCCCTCCGCCCTGTACGCCATCGGCCTGTTTTACGGCATCCGCTTTGTGCTGCCCGCCCTGCTGGGCGCTCTCAAGACCTTCGGCAACGCGGGCATCATGTCCATTGTCTTCAAAAACCCCATCGGCATTCTGATCCTTATCTTTCTCTGTATCCTGGTGGTGAGCGTCATCATCACCGTGGCCTGGATCGCGGGGGTCATTATCGCCGTGCTGCGGCTGCGGCAGGCCTGGCAGGAGGACCGGGCCATGGGCGCCCCTTTCCACTTCCCCTCCTCCGGCCGCTCCCGGTCCCGCACTGGAAACAGCGCCGGCCGGGAGGAGGGCTGGGATGACGGAGACTGGAACAGCGGCGGCTGGGAGGATTGAAAAAACAGCAGCCTGCCAGGCCGACGGCCTGGCAGGCTGCTGTTTTCGCAGGTTATGGAGTATTCGTGTGTACTTGGGTGTTTCATATCATGCCGAGAAGTGATTGATACGGAACCCGGCGGCTCCGCTTACAGCCAGTCCTCCACCACATCGCGCAGGGAGGCGGGTGTTACGGCGTTGCGGATCAGGAGCTCCATCAGTTCGTCGATTCGGGCGGCGCTGGTGGTAATGTTGGGCAGGTCCGTCCGCTCGCCGCCTGGTATGGCAATTCCCACGCCGTAGCTCTCGCAGACAAAGCTGCCGCCTACCTCCATCTGGTCAATCAGGACGTAATAGTCACATTGAACGGTGCTCCCGTCCTCGCCCTGCTCTTCCTGGGTTCCTGCAAACATTTCCCTCATCTTGCGTTTTCCTCCTTTGCTTTGACACACTGGCTACATTATATTGTACTATCCAATAATTAGAAAGAGTAATATTTCGCACTTTTCGACCGCCGGACCGGCGTTATGTTGCCTTACGGTACTATCCGTAAACCTTGCGCCCGGCAAAGAGGGCGAAGATGCGCTGTTTTCGTCGTTTTCTGTCGATAAAAACTTTACCCTTACGGTATATTCCCCTTCTTATATCAGTATATTTTCCCGGGAAATATCGGTCATTTTTCCTTAATTCATATAATTTAACTCTTTTTCTTCTATTTTTGTAATTTTTTATAAATTTAGATAATTTTAAATAATTTTGTAGAATTCAGTTATTTTTGTAAATATTTTTTCTATAAAAAACGGCGCTTCCGCTCACGCGGAAACGCCTCAGCGTGTCGAAAAACCTCCCAGAAGGGGAAGCCTCGCAGAGTTCCGTCATCCGCAGATGACGGAATCAAATGAAAATCCGTCATTTTCGGGGACA
>CAJFTA010000045.1 GCA_904419835.1 uncultured Pseudoflavonifractor sp.
CTAAAGGGCTTGCCGCCTGCTCTCCACAGACAACAAGCCCTTTCGGTTGCTTGAACAATTTCTTCAAAAATATTGTCTAACTTTTTGGGGTCACTTCACCCGGAGAGCCTGTCCGGTATTTTGAATTGGGCGCTGTGCGGTCTCGCGGCGTACATGGAGCGCGGACTGGAAGAGCCCGAGGCGGTGCGAACCGCTGTGGACGAGTACCAGCGCAGCTCAGACCGCATAGCCGAGTTCGTGGGTGAGGTGCTGGAGCAGGACACCGCCGGAGAAGAGCGGCTCATGTACTTCTACGGGCTGTACAAGGACTGGGGGCTGGAGAACGGACAAAAGCCATATGGCAGTCGTGCGTTTGCCCAAGGACTGGAGCGTTTGGGTATTCACTCTGTGCGCGGGAGGCCCAGAAACGGAGGCAGCCCCACAACGCTGGTCCGGGGCTACCGGGCTACCTGGGCGGGATGAGATTTCCACAGGGGGGGTGGAGCGGTGAACGGGGTATGCCCCCAATTCGCCCGTTCCGCCTCTCTTTTTCGCCGAAATCCACAGCGGAGGAGCGTCGATCGGCTGTATTGCAATTTCTTGCAGTTTTGTATGGGGCCTTCTCGCGAGGAGCCTCCTTAGGAAAGGATCATATGAAAGTGCAAGAAATTGCAAGAGCGGCTATCTGCCCCACTGTGGACTACGAGCAATGCCGGGCAGGCGGGTGTCCACAGGGGCATACTCCGAGCGGGAAAACGGCGTTGTAGCTGCTCAGCAGATTTGTAGCTGCTCAGACCCCGTTTTTACAAAAGTTCTAAAATATTTTTTCTCATAGGGGACTTTTGAAAAAATGGCCTCTGAGTAGCTACAACAGCTACGAACAGCTACAAGTCTATTTTGGAAATACAGAATTACAGATTATGTCTCTACACTGTGGACTACACGTCGAGGTAGTGGTATAATATGGGAGGAGCTGGACGGCTCGAATTAGTTCGTATATAAAATAATCAGGTACGAAATGCAATATTGTGGGAATTCCTGGAGCGCGGCGAAGGAACTGCGCCCAGAAACTGGAAAGGAGATGGACGCAATGAGCAGCGCAGAAGTGGACGCAATGGCGCTGGCAGCACAGGCCGGACAGGCGGACCAGTTGGAACCCCTGTGGAATTCCCAGCGCCGCCTCGTCTACAAGATCGCCAACAGCCTGAGCGGGCAGGCGGCACAATGCGGCTTTGATGCGGATGACCTTGTGCAGGAGAGTTATTTCGCGTTCCTGGACGCCGTGGCGGCCCACGATCCGGAACAGGGCAGTTTCTCCGCGCTGCTGGCCACGCTGATACGGCGGCGCTTTATCCGGCTGACGGCGGAGGAGACCACAACCCGAAAGCCGCTGAACCAGGCGCTGAGCCTGGACGCGCCGGTGCAGGGCAGCGAGGGCGACGATCTCACCCTGGGGGATACCGTTGAAGCACCGGACAGTGCTTTTGAGTCTGTGGAAAACGAGCTCTACCGGCAGCAGCTCCGGGCGGCGCTGGAGCGGGCACTGGAGCACATACCGGCGGACCAGGCCGCAGCGGTGCGCGGCTGCTGTCTGGACGAACTGAGCGCGGAGACCGTGGCGGCCCAGCGCGGGACAGACCCGGCGCGGGTGAGGCAGCTGAAACGGAACGGTATCCAGGCGCTCCGCTCCCGCTGCGCCGCGCTGGGGCTGGGGCAGTTCCTGGAGGAGCGCACGGACTACGTTTCCGGCGTTGGCCTGCGCCGGTTCCAGCGCACCGGCATTGCCCCCGTGGAGCGGGAAGTTTTGCGGCGGGAAGCGCTCACCCGCTCGTTCCTGAAGGGCAGCAGCGGCGGAGCGGAGAAGTCCACAGCATAGCCCCGGGGACGGCCAGGAGCGCCGCGGAGCCGCCGGAGAGAGTAGTTATACCATGTCAGTTTCTGCGCCGCTCTGCGGGCCGCCTGTGAGGTTACAGAAGGGATACGCCGGACGGCAGAAGCGCCCGCCCGGCATAACACCGAGCGGGCACCCCTGTGGACGACATGAGCGGCGGGACGGCTTACTCCGCGCCCTCCTCGCTGTCCAGGTCATCGAGCCAGGCCTCCACCGAGCCCAGGTTCATGGGGCCGGGGGCGGCGACACAGTTCGTGTCAATGTCCACCAGGTAGTAAAGGCCGGTGCTCCGGTCCGTGATGATGCGGAGGTTGTGGCGGCGTGCGCGTCTCCTGAGCTGATCCAGTTCCATTTGGGTACTCCTTTCCTTGTTGGCGCCGCGTCGGGCGGCGCTGGTCCTGTTCTGTCCTGCCGGGGCGGGCGTCCCCTGTGCTCCCGGCCTCACCTCCTTTCCCGCTGAGGCTGTGGAGGGGGCGGAGCTCTGCCCCACCCCCTCAGTGCTTCGTCAGCCCGTCAGACCCCGGATGAAGAAGAACACCAGGTCCAGCTTGCGGTCGTCCAGTCGGTCCAGCATACGAATAATAATCTCTTTCATGTCAAATCCTCCTTGTAGTGGGCGGGGGACTGTGGTATACTCGCCTCAGTCCCCCTTATTGTTTTGGGGGTTGTGGTGCCTCTTGCGTCTGCTTTGGTTGGCTGTGACGCAAGGGGCATTTCTCATGCTACGGTGAAGCGGCGGGTGACGGTGGTCTTGGTGAACCGCGCCACCAGCTCCGGCGCGGCGGCTTTCAGCGCGGTGGTGTCCACACGGGTGGTAGTGCAGCGCGTCCAGCGTACTTTGTACTCCCCCGCCCACAGCTCCTCGGCGTCGCCCATGTGGAGCTTGATGGCGTCCTTGATGGCCTCCGCCTCCTGGGTGGCCTCCTCGATGAGGCTTTGGAGCTGTCGCAGCTCCCGGACCTTCATTTCCAGTTCATGCGTGCTCACGGTGCTGACCTCCTTATTTAATTGGTGAGGGGCCCCGGTACTGCGGCGGTTTCGCGTATTGCAGCGGCGTGGCGGGCTCCCGGGGCTTGTCCCTCCTGACAGTGCCCATTATAATGCACTTATTAAGTGAATTCAAGATGGGATATTGTACAAGTTATTAAGTGTACTATTGTTCAAAATGTACACTTGTTAAGTGCCTAAAACGATGATAAACTTAATCCAATAGAGGAGGTGTTTTGTTTGGCTGCACAGAAATATACAGAGGCGAAAAAAGAAGGAAATCGCAAATGGGACGCCGCCAACCTGGATCGTTTATCGGTTGCCGCGCCAAAGGGAACAAAAGAGCGATGGAAAGCCGCTGCGGCAGAGCAGGGGAAATCACTGAACCAATTTATCGTTGATGCCGTAGAGGACAGCATGGACCGCGACGCCCCTTCCAAGTGAGCGCCCCTGTGGACTTCCCACCGGCGGGCGGGAGAGCCTCAGCAGCGCGGAGAGAACACGCCGGAGATGGCCGGTTGTTGCACATCGGTTGCACTTCCAGGCGGGACAGCGGCGCGGAACCGTTGGGGCCCAAGGCATAGCGGGGACAGTGGGCATTTCACTGCACAATAATCCCACACCCACCACCGGCAGCCGGGCCAAGAGACAAGGGCCACCCACCCCCAGGCCGTAGGGGCAGGAGTAGGGGTAGGGGGGTACCGGGCAGCCCCCGGGTAGTCCACCGCCACCCAGGGGTAGGGGGTAGGGGGGTATGGTCCCCGAAGGGCGGGGGGTCGTTTTTTAGGAAATGGCCCCTCGGAAATCGCGGTACCCCAAAATCCGTTTTTAAAAATGGGAAAATAAGGAAATTAAAGACGGGCAGGTCTGCCCACCTGTGGACTACCCGCAAACCGGAGCGCCGATAAAAAGAGCCGCCCCCTGCTGCAACAGGAGACGGCTACGGTGCGCATGATTATGTTAACTACCCTCATTGTATCAGTCTGGCCGACGGATTACAAGGGGGAAAATCTCATGGCAAGCACAAAATATCTGACCAAAGCACTCCGCTGCCCTGATGGGAAGCGGAAATATATCCGGGCCAAGACGCAGAAGGAGCTGGACGAGAAGGTGCAGCGGGCGCAGCTGGAGCTGTGCATGGGCATCAATATCGGGGACAACACGACATTCCGGGAGCTCACCCGGACCTGGCTGGACTTCTGCAAGCGGCCCAAGGTGAACGAAAACACCATCCGCCTCATCAACATCACCCTGGACCACCATGTACTGCCCTACATCGGGCATCTCCGGGTCCGGGATATCCGGCCCGTCCACATTGCCCGCGTCATGTCCGAGGCCGCTGAGCTGGCCAAGGGGACCCAGGCCGCCCTGCTCTCCCGGATGCGGGAGGTGTTCCAGTTCGCCATTGACAACCGTGTCATTGCGGTGAGCCCGGTGACCTCTCAGTTTAAGCCGGGCGGGACACCTCCAGCCGAGCGGGTGCCCCTCACCGAGGGCCAGGTCCGCGCCCTGCTGGCGGCGGCAAAGGCCAAGGGCGATGACCTGTACGTCTTTGTATGCCTGTGTCTCTTCGCCGGTCTGCGCCGGGGTGAGGCGCTGGGGCTGTGCTGGGACAGTGTGGACTTCACCGGCAGGACCATCACCGTCCGGCGACAGGCGGTATTCCACAGGTCCGGGCTGGAGCTCACGGACCGCCTGAAAACCCAGGGCGCAAAGCGGGTGCTGCCGATACCGGACGTTCTGCTGGAGGCGCTGCGGCAAAGACGGCGGGCCACGGACACCATGACAGTGGTGGGGGCGATGGACATGCAATCCGCAAAGCGGATCACCCGGCAGCTGCAATTTCTCTGCGCTGTGGACTCCGGCGGCGCGGTGGTCCACAAGGGGGCGGCCCTGGACTTCTACGTTCACCCTCACCTGCTGCGGCACACCTACGCCTCCCGGCTTATGGCCACGGGGGCAGACCTGAAGGAGGTCCAGTACCTGCTGGGGCATACCACCCCGGCCATGACGCTGCGGGTATACACCCATTACGACAAGCGGTCCCGGCAGCGGGAGACGGCCACAAAAGTGGACGCTGCGTTCCGGCCAGAATCTTCCGCAATATAGCTCAGGTGGGCCCAAATAGGCCCATGCAGACCGCAACACAGCGCCGCCGGTTGCAAACTGTTGCACTTTTTCGGCAGGAAATGTGCCGGAAGCGCTGCGGGGCAAAGGATAGTAGACTTTTCTGGACTTTCTTGATATAATAATCTCTCTCATTATGTGCTGTGTGCCGAGGTGAGGACGCCGTGAAAAAGAAAAACAAGCTCAGCCATCTGCTGGAGCCCAGCCTGCGGCTCTATTTTATCGCCCTGGTGTGCTTCACCGTGGCCTCCGCCTTCTTTAACCTCTACCTGGGGCTTTCCGAGGCGGTGGTGGTGCTCATGCTCTACTGCTACTTCCGCAGAGCCAGCAACCTGCGCCGCCGGGAGATCCTCAAGTACATCGACAACGTCACCTGCAACATCGACGTGGCCACCAAGGACACCATGGTCAACGCCCCTTTGCCCATGGTCATCTTCAAGCCGGAGACCGACGAGGTCATCTGGTCCAACGAGCGCTTCCTCCAGCTCACCGGCGAGCGGGAGCACCTGTTTGACACCAAGCTGTCCGCGGTGGTGCCCGACTTCAACTCCCGCTGGCTCATGGAGGGCAAGAGCCAGTGCCCCAACGAGGTGCGGATTGGAGACCGGCGCTTCCTGGTATACGGCCACCTGGTGCGCACCGACGACCGGGGCCGCCAGAGCTTTCTGGCCACCACCTACTGGGTGGATGTGACCGAGTTTGCCAACGTGCGGGAGGAGTTCTACGACTCCCGGCCTGTGGCGGCCATCCTCCTGCTGGACAACTACGAGGAAATTCTCAAGGGCCTGTCGGACAACGCCAGCTCCGCCCTGCTCAGCGAGATCAACGCCCGGCTGGACGAGTGGGTGGCCCCTGCCGGCGGCATCTTCTGCCGCTACAACCGGGACCACTACCTGTTCCTCTTCGAGGAGCGGCACCTGCAGGCCTATCAGGACGGGAAGTACTCCGTGCTGGACGCGGTCCACGCCATCACCAGCCCCAACGGCATCCCTGCTACGCTGTCCATCGGCATCGGCAAGGATGCCGACAGCCTCCAGGAGCTGTTCCAGTACGCCAACCTGTCCATCGACATGGCCCTGTCCCGGGGCGGCGATCAGGCGGTGGTGAAGAACAAGTTCACCTTTGAATTCTACGGCGGCCGCTCCAAGGAGACCGAGAAGCGCACCAAGGTAAAGAGCCGGGTCATGGCCAACGCCCTGGCCGAGCTCATCAGCTCGGCGTCCATGGTGTTTATCATGGGCCACAAGTACCCCGACCTGGACTGCATG
This sequence comes from uncultured Pseudoflavonifractor sp., assembly GCA_904419835.1. GTDB lineage: Bacteria > Bacillota > Clostridia > Oscillospirales > Oscillospiraceae > Pseudoflavonifractor. The sequence goes on from CAJFTA010000045.1 coordinate 6,253, forward strand.
GGCGCGGCGGCGGGTGTCATGGCCCTGTGCCGCAAGCGGGGCGTGAGCGCCCACATTATCAAGGAGAGCGGCCAGAACCCGGCCAGCGGCATGGCCGACCGGCTTGCCGCCCTGCCCGAGTACCGGGACGCCTTCCTCTCCGCCCAGGACGCCCTCATCATGGCCGACGCCAACGCCCTGCTGGTGGTGGTGGACACCAACCGGCCCGAGCAGGTATCCGCCCAGGAGGTGCTGCTCTCCTGCAACAAAGTGGCGGTCATCGACCACCACCGCCGGGCGGCCACCTATATCGCCAACGCCGCCCTCAACTTCCACGAGCCCTACGCCTCCTCCGCCAGCGAGCTGGTCACCGAGCTGCTCCAGTACGCCATGGAGCCGGCCGACCTGCTGCGTCTGGAGGCGGAGGCCCTGCTGTCCGGCATTGTGCTGGACACCAAGCAGTTTACCATGCGCACCGGCGGCCGCACCTTTGAGGCGGCGGCCTACCTGCGTCGGGCGGGGGCGGACACCGGCGACGTGAAGAAGCTCTTCCAGAACGACCTGGAGGGCACCATCGCCAAGTACGACATCATCCAGAACGCCAAGATGTACCGCAACAACATCGCCGTGGCCCGGGTGGACCACACCGTGGGCCGGGTCACCGCCGCCCAGGCCGCCGACGAGCTGCTCAACATCGCGGGCATTGACGCGTCCTTTGTCCTCTTCCCCGACGGGGAGCGGGTCATCATCTCGGCCCGCAGCATGGGGGACACCAACGTCCAGGTGGTGCTGGAGAAGCTGGGCGGCGGCGGCAACGCCGCCACCGCAGGCGCCCAGGTGCCCGGGACGCTGGACCAGGTCACCCGGGACCTTATCCGGTCCATCGACCAGTATTTTGAGGACGAATAAGACAGACACCCTATTTTCAGAAAGGAACGATATAACATGAAGGTTATTTTACAGCAGGACGTAAAGGGCCAGGGCAAGAAGGGCCAGATGATTGAGGCCAGCGACGGCTACGCCCGCAACTTCCTCCTGCCCCGGAAGCTGGCCGTGGCCGCCACGGCGGAGAACATCAACACCATGAAGATGCAGGAGAAGGCCAAGAAGGCCCAGGAGGCCGCCGAGAAGGCCGAGGCCCAGGCCATCGCCGAGAAGCTCGCCGGCATCACCGTGAAGGTGACGGCCAAGGGGGGCAACGGCGGCCGGCTCTTCGGCGCCGTCACCTCCAAGGAGATCTCCGACGCCCTCAAGGCCCAGCACAACATCGACATCGCCAAGACCAAGATCGTCCAGGAGGAGCCCATCAAGGCCTTCGGCGGCTACAAGCTCAAGGTCAAGCTGGGCTACGAGATCACCGGCACCCTCAGCGTCATGGTGGTGGAGGAGTAAAAAACACATTCCACCGCCGGAGGGTATTTCCCCCGCGACAGAAAAGCGTTTGATTTTTACCCAGGAGGTGAGAATATGGATGAGGCGCTGCTGACCCGGCAGATGCCCCACTCGGTGGAGGCCGAGCAGGCGGTGCTGGGGTCCATGCTCATTGACGCCCGGTGCGTGCCCGAGGTGGTGGAGGAGCTGCGGGGTGAGGACTTCTACCTGCGGCAGAACCGGGAGATCTACGAGACCATCTACTCCATGTTCAACTTCTCCCTGACCATCGACCCGGTGACCGTGCTGGACCACATGCGCCAGAACGGCGTATACGACGAGAACACCTCCCGGAACTACCTGCTCCAGCTCATGGAGATTACCCCCACGGCGGCCAATGTGAAGGAATACGTGGCCATCGTGAAGGACAAGGCCCTGCTGCGGCGCATCGCCGAGACGGCGGGGGATCTGACCGCCCTCATCCAGGAGGGCACCGGCACGGCCCAGGAGGTGCTGGAAGCGGCCGAGCAGCGGATTTACGCCATCCGCCAGGGCCGGGGCGCCCAGGGTCTGGAGCACATCTCCACGGTCATCCTCAGCGTGTACGAGCGGCTCAACGAGCTCTCCGCCCAGGACAGCGAGGTGCCCGGCCTGAGTACCGGCCTGCCCGATGTGGACCGGGCCATCGCGGGACTGAACAAGTCCGACCTCATCCTGCTGGCCGCCCGGCCCGGCATGGGCAAGACCTCCTTCGCCCTCAACGTGCTGCTCCACGCGGGCAAGTTCTCAGGCAAGACGGTGGTCTTTTTCTCCCTGGAGATGAGCCGGGAGCAGCTGGCCATGCGCCTGATCTCCGGCGAGAGCTTTGTGGACAACAAGAAGCTGGTCACCGGCCGGCTCAACGAGGAGGACTGGACCAAAATCGCCGCCGCCTCGGCCGCCCTCAACCGGACCCAGATCCTCATTGACGACAACCCGTCCCTCTCGGTGGCCGACATGAACGCCAAGTGCCGCCGGGTGGACAACCTGGGATTGGTGGTCATCGACTACCTGCAGCTGATGACCTCCGCCGGCGGCCCCCAGCGCAGCAGCAACGAGAACCGGCAGCAGATCGTCTCCGACATCTCCCGGGCCCTGAAAATTATGGCCAAGGAGCTCAACGTGCCGGTGGTCTGCCTGTCCCAGCTCTCCCGCGGCCCCGAGAGCCGCAGCGACAAGCGCCCCATGCTCTCCGACCTGCGGGAGTCGGGCGCCATCGAGCAGGACGCCGACATCGTCATGTTCCTCTACCGGGACGACTACTATAACGACAACGACGAGAACCACAACCTGGCCGAGTGCATCATCGCCAAGAACCGCCACGGCGAGACCGGCACGGTGGAGCTCCAGTGGCTGCCCGAGTACACCACCTTCTCCTCCATCGACCGGCGGCACCAGGAATACTGAGCGTCCGAGCCGTCGCGAGCAGCGCGGATGGACCGGACCGAGGGCGCGAAACCGAAGGGCCGCGGAGCGGCACTGTTTCAAGCCCGAGTGGGAGGGAAGCCGCGCGTCGCGAGCAGGCGAGGCGTGACATCTTCCAAGGGGGACGCTGTCCCCCCTAGATACGGAGCCGCCGCGCCGCCGTTGGCGGCACAACGGCTCCGATACCCCCCTCACCCCCGCACGGCGGGGGTGGCCCTGGCCGCCGCGGCCAGGGGCAGCGGTGTGCTGCGCAGGCCATGTCCTGCTCCGCACAGCTTTGAGCGTCCGAGCCGTTATGCGCCGCGCGGAGAAACCGGGGCCCCCGGGAAAGCGCGAAGCGCTTTTCTGGGGAGAGGACGAGCAGCGGAGTGAGCGATCCCTGGCATTTATGCCGGGGCGAGTGATATGCAGCTTGCGAGGACGACGCGAGGCGTGATATCTTCCAGGGGGGAATTCTCCCCCCACTAGATGCGGTGTGCTGTGGCGAAATGAGTTCGCCTTTGGACATAATGATCTGCCAAACCCCATAAGGAGAATCTATGACAGACGCCCTGAATACCCTTGCAATGGAATACGACATGCTCCCCCGGGGGGGCAGGGTGCTGTGCGCCGTGTCCGGCGGGGCGGACTCGGTGTACCTGCTCCACCGGCTGTGGCTGCTGCGGGACACGCTGGGCTTTACCCTGGTTGCCGCCCACTACAACCACTGCCTCCGGGGGGCGGAGTCCGACCGGGACGAGGCCTTTGTCCGGGACTTTGCGGCCAGATGGTGCGGCCCCCAGCGCATTGCCGGGCCGGAAGGGGAATACACCCTGCCCGCCGTGGAGCTGGCGGTGGGCCGGGGCGACGTGGCCGGTGAGGCCGCCCGGCAGGGCCGGGGGCTGGAGGAGACCGCCCGTGACATGCGGTACGCCTTCCTGCGCCAGACTGCCCAGCGCCTGGGCTGCGACCGCATCGCCACCGCCCACACCGCCGACGACAACGCCGAGACCCTGCTGCTCCACCTCATCCGGGGGACCGGACTCCAGGGCATGGCGGGCATCGCACCCCGGCGGGGAGATCTGGTGCGGCCTATGCTCACTACCACCCGCCGGGAGGTGGAGGACTATCTCGGGCTGTACAGGCTCCCCCATGTGGAGGACAGCTCCAACGCCGATGAGCGCTTTACCCGCAACCGGATCCGCCGCCAGGTCATGCCCCTGCTGGAGGAGCTCAACCCCGGCTTTGTCCGCCGCATGGCGGACACCACCCGCTATCTGCGGGCGGACAATGACTTTCTCAACGCCCAGGCCGCCCAGGTGTGCGCCCACGCCCGCTGGGCGGAGGACGACCTGGTCATCGAGGCCCGCTGTCTGGCCGCCGCCCCCGCCGCCATCGCCCCACGGGCCGCCCGGCGGCTGCTGGAGATGATGGGGGACGGGGACACCGACTGCTCCGCCGCCCACCTGGAGGCCATTGTGAACCTGTGCCGGGGGGATGACCCATCGGCGGTGGCCTTCCTGCCGGGCGGGCGGCTGGCCCAGCGGGTGTACGGCGAGCTGCTCCTCACCACCCAGGACGACCCCCGTCCCCCCTTTGAGCCGGTGACCCCTGTGCGGGGAGAGAACCCCATCCCGGGCACCGACTGGATTCTGGTGCTGGAGGAGGAGCCCTGGCCGGGACTGACCGTGCGTCCCCGGCAGCAGGGAGACGAGCTGACCCGCCCCGGCCGCAGAAGCCGCACGGTAAAGAAGCTGATGATAGACGAAAAAATCCCCCGGCGGGACCGGGAGCGGATTCCCGTGGCCGCCGACGGCGACGGCGTCATTGCCGTGGCCGGTCTGGGAGAGAACGGGTCACACCCCCGCTTCGGCGCTGCCCTGCGCTTTGTCCGGCGGGAGAGGGAATACAACCCCACAGAAACAGAGAGAATGGAAGGATGAGCGACTATGCTGGAACAGGACATTGAACGGGTACTTTTTTCTGAGGAAGAACTGGACAGGCGGGTGAGCGAAATCGCCGCCGAAATCAACCGGGACTACGCCGGGAAGGAGCCCATGCTCATCTCGGTGCTCCGGGGCTCCTTTGTGTTCATGGCCGACCTGATCCGGAAGATTGAGGTGCCCTGCACCGTGGACTTTATGTCCGTCTCCTCCTACGGCAGGGGCACCACCTCCTCCGGCCAGGTGCAGATCACCAAGGACCTGTCCGACGACATCGAGGGCAAGGACATCATTGTGGTGGAGGATATCCTGGACTCGGGCAACACCCTGTCCTACCTGCTGCAGCTGCTCCAGGCCCGGAAGCCCGCGTCCATGAAGCTGTGCACCCTGCTGGATAAGCCCGACCGGCGGGTGAAGGAGGTCCACGTGGACTACACCGGCTTCACCATCCCCGACGAGTTCGTGGTGGGGTACGGCCTGGACTACGCGGAGAAGTACCGCAACCTGCCCTACATCGGCATTCTCAAGCCCCGGGTGTACGGCGGCGAGGGCTGAGTACCCCGTCCATCCCGGCCTTCCGGCGGCGCAACATAAGCTGTGAATTGAAACGGGCCCGCCCTCACGGGCGCCCCGTGGAGGGAGAGGTCCGTAGTGAAGAAGAAAATTTCCGGCCGCGACCTGGTGTTCTACCTGTTCATTTTCCTCATCCTGCTCTCCACCGTGTACGCACTGATGGGGCTGAACGCGGGGAGAGCGGTCTACTACTCCGAAATCCACGACCTGCTGGACAACCAGCAGGTCAAGACCGTCCAGGTCAAGGACGACGTGGTGACCATGGAGCTGTGGGAGCCCTACCAGGGCAGCTATACGGTCAGCTACAAGCTGCCCAGCTTTGAGCTGTTTTACCGGGACTTCAACGACACCATCGTCAAGCAGCACGCCAACGGCATCATCCAGACCTTTGACTATCCGGCGGGCTTCCGCCTGCCCGCCTGGGCCAGCGCCCTGCTTCCCACGCTGGTGATTGTGGTGGTCTTTTTCGCCATGTGGTACATCATGTTCCAGCGGCAGGCCGGCGGGGGCGGCGGCGCCGACAAGACCAGCCGCTACTCCCGGGCCCGCACCCGCACCGTCTCCGACGAGGGCAAGAAGGTCACCTTTGCCGATGTGGCCGGCGCCGACGAGGAGAAGGAGGAGCTGCGGGAGGTAGTGGAGTTCCTGCGGGACCCCAAGCGTTTCCTGGCCCTGGGCGCCCGCATCCCCAAGGGCATATTGCTGGTGGGCCCGCCGGGCACCGGCAAGACCCTGCTGGCCAAGGCCGTGGCCGGCGAGGCCGGGGTCCACTTCCTGTCCATCTCCGGCTCCGACTTTGTGGAGCTGTACGTGGGCGTGGGCGCCAGCCGGGTGCGGGACCTGTTTGACCAGGCCAAAAAGAACGCCCCCGCCATTGTGTTCATCGACGAGATTGACGCCGTGGGCCGCCAGAGAGGCACCGGCCTGGGCGGCGGCCACGACGAGCGGGAGCAGACCCTGAACCAGCTGCTGGTGGAGATGGACGGCTTTGCCGCCAACGAGGGGGTCATCGTCATGGCCGCCACCAACCGGCAGGACATTCTGGACCCCGCCCTCCTCCGCCCCGGCCGGTTTGACCGGCAGATCTACGTGGGTGCGCCCGACATCAAGGGCCGGGAGGAGATTCTGAAAATCCACGCCCGCAACAAGCCCCTGGCCGATGATGTGGACCTGAAGGACGTGGCAAAGGCCACCGGCGGCTTCACCGGCGCGGACCTGGAGAACCTGATGAACGAGGCCGCCCTTCTGGCCGCCCGCCGCAGGGAGCGGTTCATCACCATGCCCGACCTCCACGAGGCGGTGATCAAGGTCATCGCCGGGCCGGAGAAGAAGAGCCGGGTGGTCATCGCGCGGGAGCGGAAGCTCACCGCCTACCACGAGGCGGGCCACGCCATTGTCAGCCACGCCCTGGAGACCGCCGACCCGGTCCACCAGATCACCATCGTCCCCCGGGGCCGGGCGGGCGGCATGACCATCTCCCTGCCCCAGGAGGACAAGAGCTTCCTCTCCCGCACCGAGCTGGAGGAGCGCATTGCCTCCCTGCTGGGCGGCCGGGTGGCCGAGCAGCTGGTGCTGGGGGACATCTCCACCGGCGCGGGCAACGACCTGCAGCGGGCCTCCGCCATTGCCCGCAACATGGTCATGCGGTACGGCATGAGCGAAAAGCTGGGCAGCGTGGTCTTTGATTCCGGCCACGACGAGATTTTCATCGGCCGCTCCATGGCCCAGGCCAAGAGCTACTCCGAGGAGACCGCCGATCTCATCGACCAGGAGGTCAAGGCCATCATCGACAGGGCCTATGAGCGCTGCCGGGCCATCCTCACCCAGCAGCGGGAGCAGCTGGAGCTGACGGCGGAGTACCTGCTGGAGAACGAGACCATGGACGCCGCCGCCTTTGAGCAGGTCTTTACCGACCCGGGCGCCCTCCGGGAGGCCGACGGCCGCATCAAGAGCCGCATGGACGACGTGCCCTCCATCCGCCGCCAGCGGAGCGAGCTGACCCCCGAGGGTAAGCGGATGTCCTCCGGGGACCTCGACGTCCCCGCTCCTGAAGCGGACGGGCCGGAGAACGGGAAATAACGCCGCCGAATAAGACAGCGCCGCCGGCGCATCCCAGGCCATGGGATGCGCCGGCGTTTTTTTGTCCCGCCGATTAAAAGTCCGGTTTATTGGACTCATTATCTGCTATACTGTGCCTGCAAGGACAGAAGAGACAGCCCGCCAAGGCGGGGACAGAAGAAAGGAGCGTCCGGTTATGAAGGAGTATTCCATGCGCTGGGTCTATGGTCACGTGGAGGTGTACGACGCCTGCGGGCGCTTCCGCTTCTCCGCCGACAGCGAGCAGGAGGCCCTGGCCGAGCTGGCCGAGGAGGCGGCCTGAGCCCTGCCCCTTGCCATTCCGCCCCGGTTCAGGCTATAATAAGAAGAGAAAAAGCGCCCTGCGGAGGCCGGAGCCGAGATGCTGAATGTGCATGATTGGGAGGAGATAGGATGAAAAAGACGATTTTGGGTGTCTGCCTTTTTCTGGGTGGGCTGCTCTCCGCCGGGCTGTGGACGGTGGCCGAGGCGCTGGCCCATCTGGGCGGCGGTGGGCCTCTGACCTGGTACCTCAGCGGCAGCAGTGACCTGCCGGTGCTCCTGCTGCTGGCGGCCATGGCCGTGGCAGGCCTGGCCATTCTGGTGGTGCAGGCCTTCCGGGAGTGGATTCAGGAGGAGGAAGACCCGGCGGCGGGAAAAGACCCGGAGGACGCCGGCGGAGACGGCGGACAGTAAAATAAGCCGCCCCGGTGGGCTATAGGCCCGCCGGGGCGGCTTATTTTGTCAAAAAACATTCCAGAAGGGGAAGCCTCGCAGAGTTCCGTCATCCGCAGATGACGGAATCAAATAAAAATCCGTCATGTTCGAGGACATGCGCCTCGAACATGACACTTCTCATGAAATTTTTGCCGACAATTTCATGAGAAATCGAGGCAAAAATTTCATGAAGCTCCCTCGAAAAAGTGGCGGAAGCCACTTTTTCGACAGTCACAGCCGCCCCGGCGGGCCATGGCCCGCCGGGGCGGCTGTGCGTTCAGAGGGAGTTTAGTCGGGGATATAGGTCCTCACCCGCAGGGTGACCCCCAGGTCCATGGTGAGGCGGCGGCACCGCTCAATCTCCTCCGGGGTCTTGTCCTTGTTGACAATGGTCATAATTACGTGGGGCACGAACTCCCGGCACCGGGCGGCGAAGTCCAGCATGGCCTTCCAGGCGGCGGGGCCGTCCTTGGGCCGGGTGACGGCGCAGTACTCCTCCGCCGTGGAGCCGTTGAGGGAGATGGACACGGTATCCACCCGGCCGGACAGCTCATGGGTCACGTCCCGGCCCAGGAACAGCGCCGCGTGGCCGTTGGTGTTGATGCGCACCGGGGGCAGCCGCGGGCAGCGGGCCTTCAGGGCGTCGATGAGCCAGGCGATGTCGTCCCAGCGGTACATGGGCTCCCCGAAGCCGCAGAACACAATCTCCCGGTAGGCCGTCAGGTCCCGGCGCAGGAAGTCGTCCAGGGCCTCCTCACGGGTGGGCTCGTGGTCCAGCCACAGGTCATCGGCGTAGATGCTGCCCTTGTGACCGTTGTGCCGCAGGCAGAACACGCAGGCGCAGTCGCAGCGGTTGGTCAGGTTGACGTACAGCCCGCCCTCGTACTCATAGGTGATGGTCTCCATAGGCTTACCTCCTGTCAGGGAATGTTGAAAAAGCGCTTTCCGTTCTCTGTGGTAATGCGCCCCACCTCCTCGGCGGTGAGGCCCTTCACCTGGGCGATGGCCTCCGCCATGCGGAACACATACCGGGAGTCGTTCCGCCTGCCCCGGTAGGGCTCGGGGGCCATGTAGGGCGCGTCGGTCTCAATCATAATCCGGTCCATGGGCAGCCACTGGATGACCTCCAGGGCCCGGCGGGCGTTCTTGAAGGTAATGACCCCGGTGAAGGACACCATCCAGCCCATGATGACCAGGGTCTTGGCGTCCTCCACGCCGCCGGAGTAACAGTGGAACACGCCCCGGGCATTGGGGTGGGCGCGCACCATGTCCAGGCTGTCCCTGTGGGCCTCCCGGTCGTGGACGATGGCGGGCAGGTCCAGCTGCTCGGCCAGGGAGAGCTGTGCGGAGAAGAAATCACGCTGAATCCTCCGCCTGTCCGGGTCCTTCTCCCAGTAGTAGTCCAGGCCAATCTCTCCGATGGCCTTCACCCTGGGGTGGGCCGCCATGGCCTCAATCTCCGCCAGGTCGGAGAGGCGCGCCCCCTCCAGGTTCTCCGGGTGGAAGCCCACGGCGGCGTACAGGTGGGGGTATTGCTCCGCCAGGGCCACCGACTGCCGGGAGCTCTCCAAATCGCAGCCGGGGCACAGGGCCAGATCCACCCCGGCGGCGGGCAGGGCGGCGAGGACATCGTCCCGGTCGGCGTCAAAGGCGCGGTCATAGTAGTGGGCGTGGGTGTCGAAGTACATAGTCGGCTCTCCTTGTCAGCGGGTTTTCTCAGGGATATGATATCCCTTTTTGCGGGGATTTGCAAGGCTGGCCGGGGTTGACAGGGGGCGCGCGCGGCGCCGCTACCCGGCAAAGGGCGTTTGGAAGGCGGACGGGCCCCGGGCGGAAAATTCCGCCCGGGGCCCGTCCGCGTTGCTTCAGTCCGCTTCCCGCTCAAAAATCAGCTCAATGGACTTGGTGCCGCCGTTGCTGGTGAACTCGGTGGGGATGTAGCCCACATAGCGCCAGCCTGCGGCGGCGTACCGGTCGATGATCTCCCGGTGCTGGCTGTCGCTGTTGTTGAGCCAGAAGCCGCCGCCGGTGTACAGTGGGACGTATTCGTAGCGGTACATGGACATCTTCCTCTCTTTTGCACAGTTTGAGCCAATCATGGGGGGGGGATTTCCGGCATGACCGGCAGTTTTGATGACAGGACTGGGGGCGGACGGCGGGGGAGCCTGACAAAATCCCCAGCGGGCGCATAAGGATATCCTGCCGGACAGCGGTCCGCGCCCGCAGAGACATCCTGCGCGCTTCCGAGGGATGAGAGATTGCGCCGCCACGATTGACACCCGGCGCATACCCATGATAAGATAGCTACCACAGGAGGATACCACGAAAGGAGACGGCGACATGACCAACGAAGAGATGCAGGCGCTCAGAGCGATGATGAAAGAAGAGCTCCAAATCCAAAAGGCAGAAATCATGCACGACGTCACCGTGCTGATGGACGCCCAGTTCAAGCACAGATTCGACCTGCTGGCCGAGAACCAGGGCATCATGATAGAAAAGCTGGAAAAGCTGGACGACATGGAAATCATGGACACCAGAATCGCCGCACTGGAAGCCATGGTCAAAAAGTTAAACCGCGAAGTGCAGCAGCTGAAGAAAGCGCAATAACAACCAGGGGGAGAGCCGCCAGGCTCTTCCCCTGGTTGTTTTTCCTGCGCAGAATGTTTCCTACCAGGGCTCTTTCTGTACTGTCCGCATACTCTGGGGCAGTTCAAAGCTCTGCTCTCTCTTTTTCGCGTTCGTCAACCTGAGAATAGTATCTACGCCTGGCCAATTTCGTTCGCGCTGCTCGCGGCGGCTCGGACGCTTTGTGAATCACGCCTCGCCTGCTCGCGACGCGGTCACTGTTCACCGCTCCGCGAAAAATGCCGCTCCGCCTTTGGCGTCGCCTGTTTTTTCGTCTGCGCGGTTCACTGTGCCGCGGCTCGCGGCGGCTCGGGCGCTTTAGCAGAGCTTGGCGCCGGCGGGGATGGCGTCGTCCACCATGAGCAGGTGGAGCTTCTCCTCCCCGTGCTCGGTGTGGACGGCGGAGATGAGCATGCCGCAGCTCTCCTGGCCCATCATCTTGCGGGGGGGCAGGTTGATAATGGCCACCAGGGTCTTGCCCACAAGCTCCTCGGGCTTGTAGTACATGGCGATGCCGGAGAGAATCTGCCGGTCGGTGCCCGATCCGTCGTCCAGAGTGAACTTGAGCAGCTTATTGCTCTTCTTCACGTTCTCGCAGGCCTTCACCTTCACGGCGCGGAAGTCGCTCTTGCAGAAGGTGTCGAAGTCCACCTGCTCCTGGGCGAAGGGCTCCACCTCCACCGCGGGCAGGGCGGCCTTCCGGGCCTGGGCCTCCAGCTCCTCCAGGGCGGAGAGCTCCTTCTCCACGTCGATACGGGGGAACAGGTTGTCGCCCCGGCTGACGGTGGCGGTGGCGGACAGAGAGCCCCACTTGCCGGCGCTCTCCCACTGGGAGCAGCAGGGGCAGGCGCCAATCTGGCGCAGAATCTCGGCGGAGGTGTCGGGCATGAAGGGGGTGAGCAGCACGGCGGAGATGCGCAGGCTCTCCAGCAGGTTGTACATCACCCGGGCCAGGCGGGGCCTGTTGGCCTCATCCCGGGAGAGCACCCAGGGAGCGGTCTCGTCGATATACTTGTTGGCGCGGGAGATGAGCTTGAACACCTCGCTCAGGGCGTCCTGGAAGGCGAAGCGCTCCATGGCGGCCTCGTACCTGTCCCGCAGGCCAGAGGCCAGGGCGATGAGTTCGTCGTCCAGACCGTCGGCAGTCTGCTCGGCGGGCAGGGTGCCGCCGCCAAAGTACTTGCCCACCATGGACACGGTGCGGCTGAGGAGGTTGCCCAGGTCGTTGGCCAGGTCGGTGTTGATGGTGCCGATGAGGGCCTCGTTGGAGAAGTTGCCGTCGGAGCCGAAGGGGAAGGTCCGCAGCAGGAAGAACCGCAGGGCGTCCACGCCGTACCGCTCGGAGAGCAGGTAGGGGTCCACCACGTTGCCCTTGCTCTTGCTCATCTTTCCGCCGTCCAGCAGGAGCCAGCCGTGGCCGAACACCTTCTTGGGCAGGGGCAGATTGAGGGCCATCAGGATGGCGGGCCAGATGATGGAGTGGAAGCGGACAATCTCCTTGCCCACAAAGTGGACGTCGGCGGGCCAGTACTTGTCGTAGTCGTGGTACTTGTCGTTGTCATAGCCCAGGGCGGTGATATAGTTGGACAGGGCGTCAATCCACACATACACCACGTGGCCGGGGTCAAAGTCCACGGGCACGCCCCAGGTGAAGCTGGTGCGGGACACACACAGATCCTCCAGGCCGGGCTTGATGAAGTTGTTCACCATCTCGTTGACCCGGCTGTGGGGCTCCAGGAAGTCGGTGTTCTCCAGCAGGTCCCGGATGCGGTCGGCGTACTTGCTCAGGCGGAAGAAGTAGGCCTCCTCCTCGGCGTCCTGCACCTCCCGGCCGCAGTCGGGGCACTTGCCGTCCACCAGCTGGCTCTCGGTCCAGAAGGACTCGCAGGGCTTGCAGTACTTGCCCTTGTAGGTGCCCTTGCTCGTGGTAGTCGTCGGTGGTGCGGATGAAGCGGTCGTTGGAGATGTTCATCAGCTTCCACAGATCCAGGACGCCCCGCTCCCCCTCCACGATGTTGTCCACATACTGCTTGGGGGTCACGCCGGCCTCACGGGCCTTGTCCTCAATCTTCTGGCCGTGCTCGTCGGTGCCGGTGAGGAACATGACGTCATACCCGGTCAGGCGCTTGTAGCGGGCCATCACGTCGGTGGCCACGGTGCAGTAGGCGTGGCCGATGTGGAGCTTGTCCGAGGGGTAGTAGATGGGGGTGGTGATATAATATTTTCCTTTATTGCTCATCGGGGGTTACCTCCGTTTCAGAATCTTCGGCGCTGATTTCCTCTTCGGAATGGCTCCGGCGGGCTCTGGGCTCGGGCCGGGTGTCGTTGGCCAGGAGGGCCGTCACGTTGGCGGTGAGGCTGAGGATGCAGAAGCCGTAGAGCAGGACCACATAGAGCTCGTGGCCGTCGGCCAGGGTCACCAGGGAGAAGTACACGCCCAGCAGGGAGAACAGGGACGAGCGGAACACCTTGGCCCGTTCAAAGGAGAAGCCTGCCATGAAGTACAGCCCCAGCAGGGACGAGATGATGGCGAAGAGCTCATAGATATAATCCTGGCGCACCGGGTCCCCGGCCCGGACCTGGTAGGCCGCGATGAGCCAGATGCAGCCCATGTAGGCCGGGGCCAGCAGGGGGAAGCTGAACTTGCCCTTCCCCTCTCCCCGGTAGTTGTTCCTGCCGGTGGAGAGGACGCAGAAGAAGGAGACGGCGGCGAGGGCGCCTAAAATAGCCCGGGGCAGCACGTTGAACAGGGGCGTGCCCTGGGCGTTGCCCGCCCGGGCGGCAGCCACCGCCTCGGCGTAGGCGGCGGGGATGCCCATGTAGTTGAGCACCGCCGAGGCCAGCAGCAGGAAGGCGGCCAGCACCATGGCGGTGATGTACACCGTGTTGCCCTTGGCGGCAAAGGCGGCGTCATAGCCCCCGGCAAAGGAGCGGTGCTTGCCCCGGCACAGCAGGATAAACGCCGCCGCCAGCAGCGCCGACCAGATGATCAGCGCCCAGGTGGAGGGCATGTTGGGGGTGACCAGGCCGGTGTCCGCCTCAAAGGCGGTGGCAAGCTCCCAGCGGCGGAGGAGCAGTCCCACGATACCCCCGCCCACCGCCAGGGACGGGAGGACAATCTCTTTTCGCATTGCGGCAAGACCTCACTCAGGAAAATAAACTTCATGCGCCAGGGACGCACTACGAATACAGGCAGGGGCCTGCGGCGCATAAAGTTTATGCGCATATGGGCCGTCCCGGCCCATGCGCTGTTGTAATGTTATGGCCATGCCGCCGTAAGCGGCATATGGCCGGGTTTGCTGTGCTTTTGCATAGCAAGCATAATAGCTAATATAGCAGTATATCACAAAAGAAGGAAATTTGCACCGTTTTTTCCGGCTGCGGCTGGGGCAGCAGGGTTGTTCGGGCAGAGACTGAAACACGACGCAGAGAAGCAGGTGCGGCATTGAGGAGGCCCCTTGAATTGCAGCTGCTTACAAGTCTGGGCGGGTAACGCTGCTCGGGCGACGCAGGAACGGCACGCAGAGCACCGAACCGGCAGGCAACTGCTGTCAAGTTCGGCGGCTTCTTAAGTTTTCCCGCCGCAAGCCATCGTCCTCGCAAGCTGCGTATCGCTCAGCGCGTCCTCACAAAGTCCGCTCAGTCTCGGAACGGCCTAAGCGGCCATTCCTCGCGCCGCTCCCTTGCTCGTCCTTTCCCCACCGGGCATTGCCCGGCGGGGACCCCATATGGCGGCAGGCCTCGTTCACTTCGCTGCTCGTCCTCTCCCCACCGAACCCGCTCCGCTGGGTTTCGGCGGGGGGCCCCATTGTGAAGGGCTTTAAGAAATCACAATCAGCCGTTGGCGGCCATGGACTCCAGATACTCGTCGTAGGTCATCTTGCGGTCAATGAGCTTGCCGTCGTCGGTGAAGTCAAAGATGCGGTTGCACACGGTCTGGACCAGCTGATGGTCGTGGGAGGACACCAGCACGTTGCACTTGACGGCCTCCAGGCCGTTGTTGACGGCGGCGATGGACTCCAGGTCCAGGTGGTTGGTGGGCTGGTCCAGCAGCAGCACGTTGGCGCCGGAGAGCATCATCCGGGAGAGCATGCAGCGCACCTTCTCGCCGCCGGAGAGCACCTTCACGGGCTTGTACACGTCGTCGCCGGAGAAGAGCATCCGGCCCAGGAAGCCCCGGAGATAGGCCTCGTGGGGGTCGGAGGAGTACTGCCGCAGCCACTCCACCAGGTTGTCGTCGCAGTCCTGGAAGAACTCGGTGTTGTCCTTGGGGAAGTAGGAGAAGGTGGCGGTCTGGCCCCACTTCACGGTGCCCTCGTCGGGCTCCATCTCGCCCACCAGGATCTTGAACAGGGCGGTGTGGGCGTTCTCATTGTCGCCCACAAAGGCGATCTTGTCCCCGTGGCCCACGATAAAGCTGACGTGGTCCAGCACCTTCACGCCGTCAATGGTCTTGCTGACGTCGGTGACAAAGAGGATGTCCTTGCCCACCTCACGGTCAGGGCTGAAGGCCACCCAGGGGTAGCGGCGGGAGGAGGCGGGGATCTCCTCCAGGGTGATCTTCTCCAGCAGCTTGCGGCGGGCGGTGGCCTGCTTGCTCTTGGACTTGTTGGCCGAGAAGCGGGAGATAAACTCCTTGAGCTCCTGGGCCTTCTCCTCGTTCTTCTTGTTCTGGTTCTTCATCAGGTTCTGCATCAGCTGGGAGGCGTCGTACCAGAAGTCGTAGTTG
>CAJFTA010000046.1:0-6704 GCA_904419835.1 uncultured Pseudoflavonifractor sp.
GTTGTTGACCGCGTCGCTCCCCACACGGGGAGCGTGGATTGAAATTCACCAAGCGCATGGGCCTGCGAGCGGGACAGAAGGTCGCTCCCCACACGGGGAGCGTGGATTGAAATGCATCATCCTGCGTAGCAGTAAAAAAGTAATCCGTCGCTCCCCACACGGGGAGCGTGGATTGAAATTAATATGCCTGATTTGGTTGTCCCTGGCGTCCGGTCGCTCCCCACACGGGGAGCGTGGATTGAAATATGCACAAGCTCATCGCCAAGCTCTACCAGGACGTCGCTCCCCACACGGGGAGCGTGGATTGAAATAGCTTGTGACGGTGTCCGAGTCGGACACCGGGGAGTCGCTCCCCACACGGGGAGCGTGGATTGAAATCAGTCCGCCTCCGCCGCCTGCCGCTCAGCCTCGGGTCGCTCCCCACACGGGGAGCGTGGATTGAAATCTGCGCGTAGCGATTGGGCACGCCCAGCGCCAGCGTCGCTCCCCACACGGGGAGCGTGGATTGAAATCAGACCATATGCAAGCGTGCAGGTGTGCAGCACTAGTCGCTCCCCACACGGGGAGCGTGGATTGAAATATATCCAAAACGCTGCGGATTTTGATTGATGTCTGGGTCGCTCCCCACACGGGGAGCGTGGATTGAAATCCGGATGTCGGCCTCCGCCTGGGAGAACTCGCTGGGGTCGCTCCCCACACGGGGAGCGTGGATTGAAATACCTCCCGGAGGGTGAATGAGATGTTGTGCCAGTAGGTCGCTCCCCACACGGGGAGCGTGGATTGAAATTCGCAAAGAATTTTTATTTTGTTGAGTAGGATAGTCGCTCCCCACACGGGGAGCGTGGATTGAAATTGGGGCTCTCTTGGCCCTGGCCGGTGGTGGTGCATCGGGTCGCTCCCCACACGGGGAGCGTGGATTGAAATGATATCCTACAGAATTGAGGAAAAAACGATACCCGCAGTTAACCTCTCAGAGTTGACTGCGGGTATCGTTCTTCTGTTTTTGCCTATACAGCGCCGCACTCAGAGCGCAAGAGAGGCTATGTAATGGATATCCTGCGTATGCCCTGGCGCGGTGCGGTCTGCACGCTTATAGTTCATAGTTCGTATGGGTCTCATTTTCTTGACCATCTGGCCGCCCACGGAGCCGGCCTCACGGGAGGTCAGGTCGCCATTGTAGCCCTGCTTCAGGTTGACGCCCACCTCGGAGGCAGCCTCCATCTTGAACTTGTCGAGAGCCTCGCGGGCGCTGGGGACAACAGCCTTATTGGAACTAGTCATAGCTTGTGCATCTCCTTGTGTTTTATTTTGTTGGATTGAGAATCCGAACATAGCATTGCCCCGTGAGATTTTTATATTCGCACCCGCCCGCGCCAAATTTTTGCAGTCAAAACAGCATTATTGTTCCCGGTTTTCTGGGCGCTGGTGCAGCTCTAAACAGGCGCCCGTCACAGACAGCATGGACACGGCGGAGATGTTTTACTTTAGAACGTTTATTCTGGAAAAACGGCCCGGTCTTAATTGTACTCTATGACGAAAGCCGCTGCCCTCTTCATTTGAATTCGTGAGGGGGTATTTCCATGTGAAACAGGACAACGGGTAGGAAAACAGACCCCGCCGGCCTTTCGGTCAGCGGGGTCTGTTCAGGCTGTCGAAAAAGTCCAAAGACTTTTTCGACAGCCTTCAAAAATGCCGTTACTTTCGCGCCGCACAGCGGCGCAAAAGTCCCCGCTCCGCTCCCCGGAAGCCTTGCTGTGCAAGGCTTCCGGGGCATTCGATTCCACGCGAGGCGGGCGGCTGCCCCCTCGCGCTCCCCCGCCCCGACACAGCCCAATTCTGCTCAACCAAGGTTTTTCGACACGCTGAACAGACCCCGCCGGCCTTTCGGTCAGCGGGGTCTGTTTTCGCGCTTATCCAGTCACATATCTTTCACAGAACCGCATAAGCATTACCGCCGTCTGGGCGCGGGTGGCCTCGCCCTGAGGGGTAAGGGTGGATCCGTCGCCAGTACCGTTGATGATTCCGGCGCCCACAGCCCACTGCATGGCGGGGACAGCGTACTCACTCAGGTCAGCCCCATCGGTGTAGGAGAGGATGTTGGTATCCTCGCCGATGTGCACATCGCAGCCCACCTTCTGGGCGTAGCGCCACAGCATGGCCGCAAACTGCTCCCGGGTGGCGGGGTCGCTGGTTCCAAAGAGCCCGTTGCCGTAGCCGTTCACAATGCCCTCGCTGGCGGCCCAGCGGACTGCCTCGGTGTACCACTGTCCCTGAGGCACATCGGAGAACTCCATGTCAAAGTTAGCCGCAGGGCTGCCCGCCATGCGCCAGAGGATGGTGGCAATCATCGCCCGGCTGGTGGCGATGTCAGGGGAAAAGGTGGTGCCGCTGGTGCCATTCATAAGGCCGTTTGTGTAGACGTAGCGCACGCCCTCCGCATACCAGGCGCCTGCTGGTACATCCGTAAAGGGCAGGCCCCCGCCCACAGGGACGAAGACGGCCTTCACGGTAACGGCTCCGGCCGGCATGATAAAGGTGTAGGTGCCGTCTCCCTTGTCTGTCAACGTCACGTTTTTCCCGCTTCTATCCGTAACCGTGAGGCTCTCAAGCCGGAAGCCGTCATCCGGCGCGGCAGTGAGCGTAACGGTGGTCCGCGCTGCTGCGCTGCTCCGGCTGGCAGTCACCTTGCCCCCGCTGGTGGATTCTGTGGTAATATCGTAGTAGGAGATTCCGCCGGCGGAATGGGTGCTGGTGATCTGCAGGGTATAGGTCTTTGCGCCGACAGTTACGGTGATAACCGTCTCGCCTGCGCCGATGGGCACGGAGAGGCTGCCGCTGCCGGTAAATTCCGTACCGTTGATGGTTACCTTCCCGCCGCTGCCGGAGACGGCGGTAACCAGCGTGCTGCCGGCTGAGATACCGGAGACCGAGCAGGTCAGCGTCCCATCTTCGCCCAGCGTGAAATCATCCATGGACACGGGCAGCCCCTCAAAGGTGAGGCTGTCCTCGCCGGTCAAGGCATATACCACCACCCTGCTGCCCGCCTGGGTGAAGGTCACCCGGCTGGTGGAGGAAGTCTCGCCGTCCAGCTGCCGGGATATCGTTGTGAGCTGCGTTTCCAGCAGATCGTCGTCGGCATTCAGCAGGGCGGCCACCAGCTTTGTGCCGGTGTAGGGCTGCAGGGAGTTGTTCTTCAGTGTCACGTCGGCGACGGTGTTGCCCTGGCTGTCGGCGCTCAGGTCCACGTTCAGGGTGGTCGCCTCGCCGGTCCGGGCCAGCGCACCGGTGAGCCGGACGGCCTTCTGGTTGTCCATACTGCTGTACTCCGGCAGCCGCTGCGGGTCCTGCTTACCGATGACCTCTTCGGTCCAGACATCTGCATAAAGGTACACGCCGCTGTCGGGAATCTCGCTGAGGCCCTGCCCGGCCACATAGGCGCCCACGTCATAGGTCACCTCCAGGGTGAAACTGCCCTCATCAATGTGCCGGAGGGCGTTCTCGCCGGAGATGGTGAGCGTATTGCCGCTTACCGCAACGCCGTCGCTGGTACAGGTCACATCGGCTGTTTCGGTCAGCAGGTTGTCGGTATAAAAGGACAGCTTCACCTCACGGTCCTTATCGCCGGCCAAAGTGGCGGGGGATGCGTTATAGAGGGTCATGGAAACAGTTCGCCTGCCCTCCAACTCCCCGAGGACCTCCATCCGGGAGATGCCGATATCCGGGTAGTCCAGATAGACCGTGCCGCTGGCGAGGGAAGGATTGCCGGCGGCGGAGACGGTGTAGACGGCATTTTCCACCGCATCGCCGATTTTGTGCCAGATGGTAAGGGTCGCGCTCTCGTTGGGGAGCAGGGCCTGGCTGCAGGTTGCGGTTTCGCCGCTTGCCATGGTCACAGCCAGGTCCGTCACGCTGTTGAGGCCGACGTTGCGGATGACAAACTGGACCGGCACAAGGCTGTTGATGGCAAGGTTTTCATAGTCCACGCCGATCTGCTCCACCTCCACCGCGTCGAGGGCGAAGTCGGAGGTGACGGTGTAAAGCTTCGTCTGGGGGATATCATCTTTCATATTGTCGATGTCATCGCCGTACTGGGTGGCCTGGACGATGGCCTTGATCTGGTTCTCCGCGCTCACATAGGCCTCAAAGTGGTCAGCCATGGTGCGCTCCTCCAGCGTGGCCAGTTCCAGCGGCGCCGAAAGGATGTAGCCGGCGCCGCCGTCGCTCCGCAGCCGGGCGGCCCGGAGAATGCTGTGATTCTCCACGGTCTCATCCCAAATCACCGTCAGATTGCTCACATCCCGGTCGCTGCCGCTGAGGGCGGCCAGACGGAAGCTGGCGCTCACGGCGGCGCTGCCGTCGCTGGTGATGGCGGACAGGGAGGCCGGGAAGCTGTTGGACATGACGCCGTCCCTGTCCACGGCCAGCAGCTGGATATCGCTGAGGCCAGCCCGGAGACTGTGCCAGGCGATCACAAAGCGGTCATCATCGCCGGTACCGAAGTTTGCGGAGACCACCTGGGGATTTTCATCCAGATATTCATCGCTGGTGACCAGCATGGCGGTACAGGCGGAGCCGTCATTTGCATTGACGATGGTGTAACCCACTTCATGGCGAATTAAATGTAACAAAAACGAGGAAAGGAAAAGCACAATCCAGACGGAACCGGCGAGCCGTCAAGAATATTGCGAGTTAGCAAGAAAACTGCTATAATGAAAAACAGGAATCCCGGCACAGGGAGAAAGGCAGGGCGATAAATGCACATAAGCTATCAGCCGCTTTGGAATACATTAAAAGAGCGAAAAATGAGAAAAGAGGACTTGCGGCTTGCCGCTGGTCTGACTACAAATCAGATTGCCAATATGGGAAAGGGGCTGCATATCAACATGGAAACCCTACTCCGTATCTGTGGGGCACTAAATTGTGATATTATAGATGTGATTGAGTTGGAACAGGACGAAGATTCTGCTAATGAAGCAGAGTGACAAATCGGAATTTGTGTGGGAGGACAAAGCAAATGGATGATTGTGTTTTTGCAAAAACCAATGATGAAATTGATGCTTGGCCTACCTTTACTGGAGCAAAACAAGAATTAGAAACAATCTTTATAAAAGTTAAAATGATTGATTTCTGATATAGACAGCTTCCAATTTGCGGAGCGGACAAGAAGATTTGGTTCGGATCAGGAAAAAACGGACAAGGGAGCCTGAGTCTCTTTTTCCCGAACAGTGACTTTGCTTTTTTAATCGGCTGTAGAATGCGAATCATGGAAGGAGTGACGAAACAGCCATGCAAATCCAGGACTTTTTCATAAATGGCGACATGAAGGGCGCCATTGCGTATATGCGTGAACACGAGGAATTTCAGGACATCCTTCCAGCTTACATCGCTGTTTTTGAAAACTGCGAATACCGCAGCTATGATGTGCCGGAATTTCTTAACCAAATACTGCTGTTGTATCAGGTATATTATCGGGATGTTTTTTATTGCGGGTTGCCGGAGATAAAGGCCGCAGAAAAGTTGCTGACGCAGCTGAAAGCGCTCTTGGATATGCCAAATGCAGAGGAAGAGTGTCTGACTGAGCAGCTTCAATCGGTGTTTGAATCGAAGGGCTATCATGCGCTTTTCGGGAAAACCCAGGGATATTACGGCCCGTATATCTGGCGGGATACCGTTCCGACTGTCCACCGTGTGGAGCTGCCGGGCGGAACAGCGGAATATACCGTCAACATTCTCAAGGGCTTTGTTTTCCGCAGTTGGATGGATTATCTGACCTTCGGCAGGTTCGGGACAGGCGGCTGGGCTTCGCCCGATGGCACGATCAACTGTGTTGAGCAGGCGTATGATTTTGAAAGCGAACAGTTTCTCGTTTCTCTTCTGAAGCACGAAGCACAGCATACCATAGATATGAAACAATTCCCGGGAATCACCCCCACGGAGCTGGAATACCGGGCAAAACTTGTGGAGCTCCATTACTCCGGCGATTTGGGATTGCTGCAAAAATTCTTATCGGTAGCGGATGAAAGCAGAGCAAGTGACAGTCATGCGGTAGCTTCTGCGAGGCTCAAACTCGAGTTTGCAGATACGGATCAAACGAATCTCTCCGGCATCCAGACACGGGCGCTGGAACTGCTTTATGCACATACGAAAGAAATAGAAGAAAAATATGGGAAACAAAAAACAGTGTCCAATGGTTGATTGCAGCAAATTCCAGTTTGTCGGACTGACACCCACTGAAAAATTGAATATCTACCACCACATCAGCCGTTGCAGGAACACGCCATTCCCACAACGGCTGTTTTCATTTTTTCCTGCGCCGGAAGCTAAGCCGGGAGTTTTGGACAAGGCGGGCCTTTTTGAAAATCCCCTGTAACGTTTCCTTCTCCTGTTCGGAAAGGCGTTTGTAGCTGACCCCAAACGCTTCACAGAAAATCTTTGTCAGCTTGCCGATGTAGTCCCCCGGCGTCTGCATGGCTTTCCGGACGGACAGAATGAGTCCCTGTGCCGGTGTGATCTCCGGGGCGCTGTCCGTGTCTTTTTCATGTTCATGCGCCTTGCGTATGTCATGGAGAATGGCGTCCCATGTTTTGTGCGTTACAAGGCAGAAAAAATCTTCTTCCTCTACCTGACAGGCTTCCAATACTTTGATTGCCCGGTCTGCCGTAGCTTCGGGATGTTCTTCCAGTATCATAGCCCGTAAAGCAGCC
>CAJFTA010000046.1:6721-36722 GCA_904419835.1 uncultured Pseudoflavonifractor sp.
GTTCATGTCATGGAAACGCATGGTTGCCATCCCGTCCACATAGATTTCTGCGTCTGCCAGCAGTTCCTTGAATTTTTCATGGGAGATAATCTCACACAGTAGCCGGTTATTGAAGCGTTCACTTTTCAGCAGTTCCACGACTTCATCACTCACAGGCTGAGCACAAGCAGCAAACTCAACAGTCGTTTTTTCATCTTTCCCTCTCCTTATCTGCCCATCTGCATGGAATCCAGCAGTTCGCTGATGGAAGCGCGGACGTAGCAGGTCCCGTCGTCCCATACTACCTCATCATCTACCAAACGGGCCGTCTGAAACAGTTCCAACGATGACAACCGCCCAAACCGGATGGCGCGGACCCGCTGCTTCATGTTAATGACCGCCTCGCTTCCATTGGGAAAAAACAGCCTGAGCTGATAGCCGGGAAGCACTTGGAGCGTTACTCCCGTGACAGCCATGGTGCGACCTCCTCCCTGAATAAAACAACAGCATGGGAACTCTGTGCTCATTATACAGAGTTCCCATGCTGTCCACATCCCCCGAACGGGGGATTTTGGGGGCTATTTCAGCAGATTCACCAGCTTGCTCCGGCGGTCGATGTTGGTTTTGTTGAAAATGCTTCTGATATGGCTTTTCACAGTCTCCTCAGAGATAAAAAGCCTCTGGGCGATCTCTTTGTTGCGCAGGCCATCCACCGCCAGCTGAGCCACCTCCCGCTCCCGGTCGCTGAGCTCCGTCATCTGGTCCGGGTACTTCTCCAGCATGGCGAAGATCCGGCTCTCCTCCGCTTTTGTGTAGTGGATCTCCAGGGCCTTGATCTCTTCAATGGTCTTGGAATGCTTCTTCTTTATGGATGGAAGCAAAAACAATACCGACAAATATTTCCTGAAGCAGGCCAGGAAGGTATAATTTTTGTCCTGCTCCGCCAGGGACAGGGACTCTTCCAGCCATTCCGCCGCCCTGGGGATCGCCCCCATGGCCAGGTAGCACAGCGCCAGTCCCACACACATAAAGTTCCGGGTCGAGAGGGAGATGAGCCGGCTGTCCAGCTGGAGAGAGGCTTCCACGCTGGCGATTGCCCGCTTGTACTCCTTCTTCAGGATGAGGTCGGCGATGCGGTTGGTCTTGGCCATGAAGTTGGTGAAGGTGAGGTCGCCCAGCACATCCGCCGAACCCCTGGCCCAGGCCGCGGAGCGGTCCGGCTCCATCATGAGGCCCAGCAGATAGGTGCGGACCGTCTCGGCCATCTGGGTGTTGATGGCGGTGTGCTGCAAAAATGGGCAGACCAGAGCCTTTGTTTCCAGGTATTCGATGGCCTTCTGCAGGGAGATCATGTCCGACTGATAGATGGCGTTGATGCCCAGCAGCAGGACCGCGCCGTAGGTCACGGAGGCGTTGTGCCACTGCTCGGACAGCATCGCAGCCCGGTGGGCGTAGATGTCCGACTCGTCAAAGCGGCCCTGGACGCTGAGGGCCTCCCCCATGTACAGCTCGTAAGCCCCTGCGCCGTGATTGCCGGTGAGGGAATTGTAGACCTCCAGCATATCCCGCAGCTCCTCTGCCGTCTCCATCATCTTCCCCGGCGTGCGGTAGAAGAGATACCACATGGAGGTGGTTCCGAATATGTACGGCTCACGCTCGTTGAAGAGTTGGGAAGGCGCGGTCATCAGGGCGGCGGCTTTCTCATATTGTGCCTTCATTCGGGAAATGTCGGGAAAGTCCCGGAAGGCGGAGAGCAAATGCCTGTGACACCGAAGCATGCGTCAAAGTTAGCCGCCGGCAGAACGGCCCACTTCAAGTCCTCCGGTTTAAAATGATAGGCCGTCAGCGTCATCACTATCTCCAGGGGCACTCCTTGGGGTGCGAGGCTTCGGAGCCGGCCAGTGCGGGAAAAGTTCCGTCTTCCCGATTCGAAGCGGCCTCAGTTCCAGAATCCGAACCGGGAAGCCGTCAAAGCGCAGGTCCCGCTGTCCCCTGGCGGTTGGCGCAAGCAGCGGAGGCTGCATCGTCACTGCGGAGCGTTCACAGAGCTGATAGGCTGGCGTGAGCTCATTTCCGTCTGCTTCATTCTACCATAAATCATTTCAAAGTTAAAATGAATACTACTCCCGCTTCTTTTGAGGCGAGAACAGCATTCAAATTTTTGAACTGACGGCGCCGGCGCGGAATGTGATGGAGCATATCTCATCTGTCACCGCCGTCCAGACCGCAAAACGGCGGCCGGACACGGTGTTCCACTCCGCTTTTATCGGTGGCGGCAGCCTGGCCCGGCCGTTTGGCGCGGAGCCTTTTCCCGGCCCGCGCAGAAAAAGTATGGCCGTCCCTTGGAATTGTACTGCTTATGGGACTCTTCATGTGCTATATTATAGGCAAACCAGAGGCGGAAGAGATATTCTTTACCCGCATGCTCTACTCCTGCCTGGTGTACGCCGGTTTCCTGAACACAGAGGCCTTTAGCAGGCCGCTGCCGGACAGAGAACAGCGCCTCCATAGAACGGCTGTGGGGCAGGCTGCAAAACTTGGTTCCCGCCCCGCGGGGAGCCGAACCGGCAGTCCTCTGGCCCTGCATAAAGAACCGTCCCGATTTGTCGCTCCCCACATGGGGAACGTGGATTGAAATTGGCGCGTTGGCAAGGGATATGCCGCCAAACTGGAGGTCGCTGCCCACACGGGGAGTGTGGATTGAAATGGCAGCGCCGGGACGGGACTTGCGGCCCCGGCCAGTCGCTCCCCGCACGGGGAGCGCGGATTGAAATCTGCGAATTTAGAAGCCCTCTCTGGCGGGAATCGGGTCGCTCTCCATACGGGGAGCGCGGATTGAAATACGTTCTGGGTGATGCCGGTGGGAATGCCTCCCCAATCGCTCCGTGGGAATACCCGGTTCGAAATACGCCCGGCATCCTGCGGAGGTATTTCCCCGTGGGTCACTCCACCCCGGGGAAAAAATTACCGTGCCCCGGCAAAAGCCAGGGCACGGTAATTTTTTCAAAAAGTTTAGTCGAAAATATATTACGCTTTCCCTCTCCGTCATTTCAGGGAAAAATACTGCTCCCGCCGGTCCACACCGCCGAAGAGGTTGTTGTACTGCACCTGCCGGTACTGCTCAATCAGGCCGGTGTATTCGTTCTGCTCCAGGTGGCTGTACGCATGGCCGCCGGCATCCGTGTACCCCACAAAGGTCATGGCGGGCAGCCGCTCCTGCACGTCCCAGAGGAAATCGTTCCAGGCTGTCCCCTCCAGCCCGGCGCAGCGCAGCGCATACAGGGCCAGGAAGTTCAGACTGGTCACCTGGGGCACCTCCTCCGGGAGGGGGTAGTTGGCCCACACCACAAAGGGCACCTGGTACTTGCCCATGTACTGCTCCATGGTCATCTCAGCCTGGGTGACGCCGTAGGCTTTGTCCAGGAACGCCTGCTCCACCGAGGGCTGGTGGTCTCCGAACATAACCAGGATGGTGGGCTCGTCCAGCCGGGAGAGGTACGCAATCAGCGTCCGGAAGGCCTGGTCGGTCTTGTTGGCCAGGGTGAGGTACTGCTCGGCCATGGGGTACTTCCCCGGCTCATCGGCCACCGTCACCTCTGCCGGGTAGTCCTCCACGGTATAGCCTCCGTGGTTTTGAATGGTGACGTTGAAAAGGAAGAGCGGTTCTCCCGCCTCCTTGTGCTCCAGCTCCCATATGATCTGTGCAAAGTCCGACTGGTCGCTCACATAGCCGTGCTCCATGGTCTGGGGCACATTCATATCGTCGCCGCACTTGTAGCTGTCAAAGCCCAGCAGGGGATAGGCCCGGTCCCGCTGCCAGGAGGCGCGGGTACCGGGATGGAAGGCCAGGGTGCTGTAGCCCTGCTCCTTCAGCAGGGAGGCCAGGGAATAGGTGGGAGAGAGCACATACTGCTGGTAGGGGATACTCCCCGAGGGGAGAAAGGCCATGGAATTCCCCGTCAGGAACTCAAACTCGCTGGCGCTGGTGCCCGCGCCGAACACGGAGGCGTAGGCGTGGCCGAACACCGCGTTGTCCAGCCCGCTGACATAGTCCACCACGCTCTCGCTCAGCTCCAGATTGCCGAAGAACTCAAAGTCCGCCCAGGACTCGTTCATAATGGCGATCACATTGGGCCGCTCCGGGGCGTCCGCGGCCCCTGACGGCCCCGACGCCTGGGACATGAGCCGGTCCACGCCCTCCGGAGAGGTATCCGCCGGCTCGTCCACCTCCAGGAACTCGGTGTTGCGCAGGAACGTGGCCAGGCAGCCGCCGGTGCGGTAGGACCCGGCGGGGTCCCACACGTCGGTGGTCACGCCCAGCTCCCCCAGCCGGCCGGTGGGGATCAGGAAGCACAGGCAGGCCAGTCCGGCGCACAGCCAGCCCAGCCGCCCCTTCCAGCTCTTCAGCCGGAGCCTGGTCCGCACCCGCTTCAGGCTCAGGGCGCACACCAGGGCGATCATCAGCGCTCCCGCCAGGCACATCTGCCAGGTGGGGACAAACTGGTAGCTCCCCGCCACATCGGCGGCGGTGCCCAGGGCGGAGAAATCCCAGGGCAGAATGGGCGTGCCCCGGAAGCGGTTGACAAAGCAGTTGGCCGCGCCCCACAGCCCCGCCGCGATATGGACGCCGCAGCAGCAGAGCCAGACCTGTCCCGTCAGGCCGCAGAGCGGCCAGTAGATCAGGGCGATGCAGAGGGCATTTGCCGCTGCCGCAGGCAGCGGCATGGCCCACGGCGGTACGCCGTAGGCCAGCTGCATCAGCCACACGGCGGTGAAGGGCGCGAGCAGCAGGACCGCCAGCAGGGGCAGCAGCTGGCTGGCCGTGAGGACGGCATGTCCTTCTCCCCGCTCCGGCCCGGCATGATATGTTCTCTCTCGTCTCAGCAGTTGGTTCATTTGTATCAGTTCCCCCGGAACAGGATGTAAGGCGCTGTCGCTATAATGTAAGGTGTTATTATAGCGCAGGAATCAGATTCTGTCAAAAACGGTCTCCCGCTGCGGGAGACCGTCTTGGGCTTTCGAAAAAGTGGCTTCCGCCACTTTTTCGAAGGAGCTTCATGAAATTTTCACCTCGATTTCTGATGAAATTGTCGGCAAGAATTTCATGAGAAGTGTCATTTTCGAGGCGCATGTCCCCGAAAATGACGGATTTTCATTTGATTCCGTCATCTGCGGATGACGGAACTCTGCGAGGCTTGACGGAACTCTGCGAGGCTTCCCCTTCTGGGAGATTTTTCGACAAGCTGTGACGGTCTCCCGCTGCGGGAGACCGTCTCTGCCTTCTTGTCAGACCGATGCCCTTCAGGCCTGCTCCGGCACTATGGCTGCCCCGGCCGGCTCCAGCTTCATCACCGACACCTCAAAGGCGGTGCGGGTCAGATTCTGTCCGTTCTCCACCTTGATGTACTGCCGGCTCTGAAGCCGGCCCTCCAGCCGCACCCCGTCCCCCACGCCGAGGGAGGCGCACCGCTGCGCCAGGGAGCCCCACACGATGCAGGGCAGATAGTCGGCCCGGCCGTACCGGCGGTTCACCGCCAGCATCAGGTCGCAGATATCCCGCCCCAATGGGGTGCGGCGGAGCACCGGCGGCTTGCACAGCACTCCGGCCAGGGACAGGTCGTTGGCGTGCTCCCCCTCTGCCGGGCGCAGGCTGCGGGCGAAGAGGGTGATGACCAGCCGGCTGCCCCGGCCGCTCTTGTTGTTAAAGGAGCGGACCTCCCCCTCGATCTCCACCTCCGTCCCCGGCTCCACCGGGCACTGCTCCAGCTGCCCGGCGGAGATCACCACGTTGATCTGGTCCTCCGCGCCGGACAGGCGCTCCACCCGCAGGGGAAAGGTCCAGTAGGTGACCCCCCGGTTTTCGTGGGAGACCACAGGCGCCGCCGCCGCCTCGCCCCGCAGGAAGGCATGGTTCTCGTTCCAGTCTGTCTGCATACCAATCCACACTCCCGTGTCATTTCTCAGGATGTGAGATATATATGCAGGTTTGTCCCCCGCTATGACCATACCCTCAGGCCCCGTATTCCGCGGCAAAGGCCAGCAGCCCCTCCCGGTCCCGGGGGGCCACCTTGACGGCGTAAAGCTCATTTCCGGCGGGCACCAGCTCTTTCAGCGCCTCCAGCTCGGGGGCGTGCCCCAGATCCAGCCCATCCACATACAGCAGCACCCGCTTGCCGGTAAAGGGATGGTTCTCCAGGTACCGGCGCAGGGGCCGGGCGGTCTCGCCCATGTAGACGGGGGTGCCGAACACCAGCAGGTCATAGTCTCCTGGGGCGTAGGGCAGGTCCTCCGAGGGGTGGTTCACCGTCACGGCGTAGCCCATCTCCGCCAGCCGGGCGGCCAGGGCCTCCGCCTGGGGCACGTTGCGCCTGCCGTTGGACGGCTGATACAGGAGCAGGGCCTTCCGCGCCCCCTGCCCCAGCCGCTTCTCCGCCGGACGGCGGCGGCTGTCCCGGATGCTGACCGTGAGCTTGAAGAAAATCAGCAGCCCCACTCCCGCCGCAGCCAGCAGGGACAGAACAATAAACAGTATATTGAGCAGCAGATCCATGGAAGATATCCTCCTTTTCCAGGTGCAGTCAAAGCATAGCAGAGAGATCTTATTTCTTCCATGGAGCTTTTATTAAAATAAGTTAAAGTTTTGGTGTGCAGAGGCAGAGCGCGCCAGGGCTTGACATTCTCCCCCGTCCTCCCTATGATGAAAGCAGCATCCCCGAAGAACCCCGGCAACAATATGTCAGGGAGGCGATGTCCTTGTCACAATCCACACAGACCCGGCTCTCCGGCCTGGACGTCCTGCGTAATGTGTCCATGTTGATGGTCGTCCTGCTCCACGTCTGCGGCGCGGGCGGCCTGCTCGCCGCCCTGCCCCCCGGCTCCCTGCGCTGGTGGGCCCTCTGGGGGCTGGAGGCCCTGTGCTCCTGCGCGGTGAACTGCTACGGCCTGCTCAGCGGCTACCTGGGCGTGGGACGGAAGCACTCCCTCTCCCGGCTGGGCTCCCTCTGGCTCCAGGCCGCGTTCTACTCCGCCGCGCTCACGGCGCTGTTCGGCCTGCTGGCCCCCGGCTCCCTCCGGGTACGGGACATAATCGCCCCCCTGTTCCCGGTGCTCAACGGCACATACTGGTATTTCAGCGCCTACTTCGCCCTCTTCCTGCTGATGCCCTTCCTGGACAGCGCCCTCGCCGCCCTGTCCCCCGCCGCTGCCGGACGGCTGGCCGCTGTGCTGATTGCCGTCTTTTCCCTGGCCGACTTTATCTCCCCGGAGGAAGTTTTCTCCACCCGGGGCGGGTACAGCGTGGCCTGGCTGGCCGTGCTCTACCTGCTGGGCGGCTGCCTGCGGCTCCATCCCCCTGCCCGGCTGCCCCGGCCCTGGCTGCTGCTGACCGGGTACGCCGGCTTCTCCCTGCTGGCCCTGGCGGGCAAGACCTTCGGTATGTCCCTGCCCGGCCCCTTCTTCAAGTGGGGGACCCTCCTGTCCTACACCTCTCCCCTCATGCTTCTCTCCGCCCTGTGCCTGTTCCTGGCCCTGTGCCGCCTGCCCGCCCTGCCCGCCCCGGCGGCCCGGGCCATGTCCTTCTGTGCGCCGCTCTCCTTCGGCGCGTATCTGCTCCACGCCCACCCGCTGGTGTGGTCCCACCTGCTCTCGGGCCGGACCGCCTTTCTGGCCCAGTTCTCCACGCCCCTGTGTCTGGCAGGCGCTCTGGCCGTCGGCCTGGCCATCTTCGCCGTGGGCATCGGCGCGGACTATGTGCGCAGCCTGATCTTCCGTGCAGGCGAGCGTGCCATCGGCCGCCTCCGGGCCGGCCGCGGCGCGCCGGTAAATTGACTTTCCCCGCCGTATCGGCTAAAATAATGGCTGCTGAATAAACCGCCAATCGGTTTATTCGCGCGGCGGTAGCCGCGTAATTCCATAAAACGGCTCCTTTGAGCCGCTTTTATGGAATTCAGCCATTATTGCAATGCGTATTTCCGCTGGTGTGTTGAGATGCACCAGCGGAAAGTGCAAGGG
The DNA here is from genome assembly GCA_904419835.1 of uncultured Pseudoflavonifractor sp. GTDB lineage: Bacteria > Bacillota > Clostridia > Oscillospirales > Oscillospiraceae > Pseudoflavonifractor. The sequence continues at coordinate 14,711 of CAJFTA010000046.1, forward strand.
TTTTAGACCATTTCGTCCAAAACCCTTGCACTTGAACAAAGCCAAATGGCCTTGAAAGCTTTGCCTTTCAAGGCTTTCGGCTTTGCTCAATACGCATTAAAATATAGTACCTACTTTTTGAAAAGGCGGTGACTCCGTGACCTTTCTCACGCCCCAGTTCTTCTGCTTCTTCCCTGTGACGGCGCTGGTCTTTTTCCTGCTGCCCCGGCGGGCCCGCAACCCCTGGCTGCTGCTGGCCAGCTGGTTTTTCTACCTGTGCGCCAAGCCCATATACCTTACCTTCCTGCTCTTCACCATCGCCGCGTCCTACCTCACCGGGCGGCTGCTGGAGCGGAGCAGAAGCAAGGGGACTCTGGCGGCCTGCCTGGTAATCCTGGGCCTGCTGCTCTTTGTGTTCAAGTACCTGAACTTTGCCCTCTCCCTGGCCGGGCAGGCCCTGTCTGCCCTGGGCTTCTCCTTCTCGGCCCCGGTGCTGGACATTCTGATGCCGGTGGGCATCTCCTTCTACCTGTTCCAGGCCATGGGGTACGTCATCGACGTGTACCGGGGCAAGGTGCCGGCGGAGCGGGATCTGCTTCTCTACGCCCTGTTCCTCTCCTTCTTCCCCCAGATTGTCTCCGGCCCCATCGCCCGGGCGGACCAGCTGCTGCCCCAGTTCAAGGCGGAGCACCGGTTTGACTGGGACGAGTTCCGGGCCGGGCTGTTCCGGTTCCTGTGGGGCGCGTTCAAGAAGCTGGTGCTGGCCGACCGGCTGGCCGTGCTGGTGAACACCATCTTCACCGCGCCCCAGGACTTCGGCGCCCTCCAGCTGGCGGGGGCCGCCGTGGCCTTCTCCCTCCAGCTCTACTGCGACTTCTCTTCCTACTCCGATATGGCCCTGGGCACCGCCCGGGCCATGGGCTTCTCCCTGCTGGAGAACTTCCGCACCCCCTTCTTCTCCCGCTCCATCGCGGAGTTCTGGCGGCGGTGGCACATGTCGCTGTCCTTCTGGTTCCGGGATTACCTCTATATCCCCCTGGGCGGCTCCCGGAAGGGCACGGCCCGGAAGTACCTGAACGTGCTCATTGTCTTTGCCGTCAGCGGGCTGTGGCACGGCGCGGCCATGACCTTTGTGGTGTGGGGCGTGCTCAACGGCCTTTATCAGGTCATTGGAGGCGTCACCGCCTCTCTGCGGGGACGCCTCCACCGCGTCCTCCGCCTGAAGGAGGACGGCTGGCCCCTGCGTCTGTGGCAGATTCTGTGCACCTTCCTGCTCTCCACGGCGGCCTTTGTGTTCTTCAAGGCCGGGTCGGTCTCCATCGGGCTGGACATGCTCTCCGGCATGCTCCACGGCCCCCTGTGGGTCTTTACCAGCATGGGCCTGGACCGCTGGGAGCTGCTGGCGGCCCTCTTCGGCCTTATTGTTCTGCTGGCGGTGGACCTGCGCTCTGTCAACCACGACATTACCGCCGACTACCTGGCCGCCCCCCGGCCGGTGCGGTGGCTGGTGCTGTGGTTCCTGCTCTTCTCCTGCGTGGTGCTGGGCAGCTACGGCGCCGGGTACGACGCCCAGTCCTTTATCTATGGCTTCAGCTTCTGACCGGAAGGAGGACCCGGCTTGAAATCTCGTTTTCTCCGCAGGGAACTGCCGCTGGCCGCGGTTTTCCTGCTCATTACCGCACTGCTGCTCAATTTCGCCTCCGACGTGCTCCGCCCGGCCCACACGGACTACGGCTCCACCTGGAGCGCCTTCCGGGCTGAGCCGGAGGACAGCCTGGACGTCATCTATCTGGGCAGCTCCTACGCCTACTGCGACTTCAACCCGTCCATCGTCTACGACAACTCCGGCCTGACGGGGTACGTGATGGCGGGCTCGGAGCAGACCCTGTCCATCACCTACTGGTACCTGAAGGAGGTCTTTCAGACCCAGTCCCCCTCCGCCGTGGTGCTGGAGGCCACCTCTCTCTTCTTCGCCCGGTACCAGAACTACACCCAGCTCAACATCGACCTGATGCCCTTCTCCCCCAACAAGCTGGGGGCCATCTTCACCGCCGCTGAGCCGGATTTGCGCACCGGACTGCTCTTTGACCTGTGGTTCTACCACGGCCGGTGGCCGGAGATCCGCCCGGGGGACATCAGGCGGGCCCTGTTCCCCATCCAGCGGGACTACCTGAAGGGCTTCACCGCCATTGACGAGGTAAAGGAGGGCGTGGGCGAGGCGCCCTATGTGGCCGACCGTGAGGTCTCCGATGAGGACTACGCCGCCAACCTGTCCTGGCTGTCTAAAATCCTGGACCTGTGCGCTGAGCACGGGGCCACCCCCATCATCACCTTCAACCCCACCTACACCCGCTGCACCCAGGAGACCTATGAGCGCATCGGCCGGGAGATTCAGGCCCTGGACGAGAATGTGATCTTCTGCAACTGGAGCGAGATGTTTGAGGAGATTGGGCTGGTGCCCACCGCCCATCTCTACGACGGCGGCCACCTGAACCAGGACGGCGCGGCCGTCTTCTCCGCCTGGCTGGGGGAGTACCTGACCGAAGAGGCGGGCCTGGTCCCCCGGGAACAGACTGCCGGCAACGCCGCCCACTGGCAGGAATCGGCCCAGTGGTGGGAGGACTATCTAAAAAACTGAGCCACCAGGAGCGGCTGCCCGGCTCTGCCTCCCTGCTGCTCTCCTGCTCTGTCCGCCTCCGCACATAAAAACGCCGCGCTGTTTCTTTTGGAAACAGCGCGGCCTTCTCTTTCTCTTTTTCAGGTGCCCAGGCTGTCGTAGTAGACTACCAGCCAGTCCAGGTTGGCGAAGTCGTCCTCGCTCAGGTAGTAGTAGCCGTCCTCGTCGGGCTGAACCTGCACCAGGATGGAGGTCTCCTCCATGTAGCCCAGGGAGGGGATCAGGGACTCCAGCAGATCGGCCAGGCTCTGGCCGTAGTCGGCATCGTATGTATTCACATACCAGTCGGCATACTCGTCGTCGGTCATGGACTCCACGTCCACGTCGGCGTACCTGGCCTCAAAGTCCTCGCTGAAGTCATCCCAGGCTTCGTTGAGCTGGTCGATGATGTCGATGGGCTTCACCACCACCTTGACGGAGTAGCTGCCGTCCTCCATCCTGCTGGCCTCCTGGACGGTGTAGTCCGCCTTGGCGAAGATCTGCCGGTAGAGGTCGGCAAAGCGGGCGGTCAGCTCCTCGGTGGGGTACTCGATGGCCAGCAGGCCCATCAGATACTCCGCCTCGCTGGTCATCTTGCTGTCATAGGCCTCCTGGCACTCCTCCTGGGTGGAGTCGGCCACCAGGTCCAGGTAGCCCTGGTACTCGCCTTTGTAGATCACGTCCATCTGGGCTTTGACGTAGTCCACCGCAGTCTCCTCGGTGACGCCGCCGCCGAAGAGGCCGCAGCCGGTCAGGCACAGGACAAGGGACAGGGCCAGGGTGAGCAGGGCGGGCTTGCGCAGTTTCTTCATTCTCGGTTCCTCCATTCTCTGTATCAGTACAGCTATCCAGAGGGAGGCTCCGGCGCTTCAGGCAGGCCGGAGTGCTCCGCTCTGTCTATGCGCGGGACGGGGAATGGGCTTCTTTCCCGGCTGAGTGGCTTCTCAGCCGCACAGCTCGGCGATGGCCTGGGCAAAGATCTTGCAGGAGAGCACCAGGTCGGCCACGGGGATGCGCTCGTTGGGGCCGTGCATCCGGGGATCGGAGCCGGGCAGCTCGCAGCCGAAGGCCACTCCGCCGGGGATGTCGTGGACGTAGGTGCCGCCGCCGATGGCCAGGGGCTTGGCATCCTTCACGCCGGTGTAGTTCTCATAGCAGGTCAGCAGGGTGCGGACAAAGGGGGAGTTGGCGTCGGTGTGGTGGACGGTGGTCATGTCCCCGTCGCCGGTGACCGAGATGCCGTGGGCGGCAAAGGAGGCCTCGCAGGCCTTCTTGCAGTTGTCCTCGTTGGCGCAGATGGGGAAGCGCACGTCAAACTTGGCGCTGAAGCCGGTCTCGTCCAGGGTCATGAGGGCCAGGTTCAGGGTCAGGGGGCCGGACAGCTCATCCTCCTGGGCGATGCCCAGGGCCTTGCCTCTGGTGTCCCCGTGGGGGAAGAGGGTGTGCATGGACTTGATGGCTGCGGTGCTGCCGCAGTCGGCCAGAGGCAGACGGTCCAGCAGGGTCAGCAGAGCGGTGATGGCGTTGTTGCCGCCGTCCGGGCTGGCGGCGTGGGCGTTCTTGCCCGCGCAGTGGACGCGGACGCCGCTGTCGGCCTCCTCCACGGTAAAGGCGGCGCCGGTCTCCTCAGCGGTCTGACGGGCAGCGCCCTCCACGTCGGCGGCGGACACGCCTGCCACCACAGCCTCGGCCTCGGGGGGCACCACGTTGGTGCGGAAGCCGCCCTTCAGGCCGGTCACACGGGGCAGAACCTCAGCCTTGGCCCAGGTGCCGCCGAAGTCGGGGTGATAGTGGCCCTTCTCGATGTTGATGACGGGGAAATCAGCGTCGGGAGAGAAAGTATACTTGGCGTAGGGCTCGGTGGCGTAGTAGTGGGCGATGTCCTCGGAGCCGGACTCCTCGTCGGTGCCCAGGATCATGCGGGCGGAGTGGTTGAGCGGAATGCCCAGGTCCTTCACGCACTTCATGGCAAAGAGGGCCGCCACGGCAGGGCCCTTGTCGTCGGCCACGCCGCGGCCGTAGAGCACGCCGTCCTTCTCCACAGGGCCGTAGGGGTCGGTGTCCCAGCCCTTGCCCTCGCCCACCACGTCCATGTGGGCCAGAATGTGGAGAATGGTGTCCTTGTCGTTGAGCTCGGCGGTGCCCACGTAGCCGTCGTGGTTCTGGGTGGCAAAGCCCAGCTCATCGCACAGCTTCAGGGCCTCGTCCAGAGCCCGTGCAGGACCCTCACCGAAGGGCATGCCCGGCTGGGCCTCTCCCCGCACGCTGCGGATGGACACCAGACGGCACACCGCCGCCACCAGCTCCCGCTGCTTGGCGGGGTCGTCAAAATAGGCGCGAATCTGCTCCTCATATTTCATCATAAAAAGTTCCTCCTTGTCTCCGGCCCGGCCGGATATGGGTCTATTTCTCCTCTTCCTCTCCGCCGCCGCTCAGCTCCCCCAGGTATTTGTACACCGTGTACCGGGACACCTGGAGCCGCCGTGCCACAAAGGGCACCGACTTGCGGAAAGAGAAGGCGTTTTTCTGGTCCAGAAGGGCGATGATCTTCATCCGGTCCTTTTTGGTCAGAGCGGACACCGGCTTGCCCACGGCGCTGACGCACTCGTCAAAGATGGCGGAGAGCTGGCTGTCCCCGCCCCGCCACATGGCGCTCTGGAGGTCGGCCTCGGCGCTCATCAGGTCCACCAGGATCCGGTTGGCATACACCAGGGAGGTGTAATCAAAATTGATGCCCAAGGCCAGGTTGTACCCGTCCCCGATGAGGTGGAAGGTGCTGCTCTTGATCTGCTGGCCGCTGGGGGTGGTGGCATACAGGTTGACAAAGTCGGTCACCAGCGCCGTCTCATCCAGCGCCAGGTCCGTGCCCAGAATGTCCATGGTGGAGCCAACGGTCCGCCCGGAGATATGCCCGTTATAGATGGACAAAATGGGGTGGGTCGGGTCCCCCATGTCGTGGACCAGGGTCTCGCAGGAGCCGCCGAACATCTCCGCAATGCCCCGGGCGGTCCGATCCAAAAATTCAAAAGCTTCTTCCCGCGTCATTGCGGTTCCTCCCTCCGGGGAATTGGGGCGGCGGTCAGCCTGCCGCATTTTATCGCTAAAGCATCAATATTGTACCTCCCAGGGGCGAAAAATGCAAGGGATTTGCGGACCGCGCCTCTGTGCCCTGTGTTTGGAGTGTTTTTGTGTCAAAGACAGGCCTGGCGCCGCCGAAATTCAGGAGGCGCCAGGCCTGAAATGGTTAGAATATGCTTACGGATAGGCGTTGGAATAGCTTTTTCCCGCCTCCAGCTGGATATGCCGGGCGGCAAACAGCTCCTCCACCGTGACAAAGAGATAGCCCTGGGCGTGGAGTTGGTCCACAATCTGAAGGGCGGCGTCCACCGAGGCGGGGAAGATATCGTGCATGAGGACAATGGCCCCGTCCCTGGCCTGGGCCGTCACCTCCGCCACCTCCCGGGGGGCGTTCTGGTCCCGCCAGTCCTCCGGATCAATGGACCAGATGATGATGGGACTCTCCGCCCAGGCCTTGACCGAGGCGTCCGTCATGCCGTAAGGCGGCCGGAGGAGGAAATCCCGGCGCCCCAGAATCCCGGCCAGCAGGTCCCGGGTGCGGCCCACCTGGGCGTCAAAATCCGCCCGGCTCAGGCCGGTCAGCTTCACATGGTCATAGGTGTGGATGCCAATCTGGTGCCCCTCCTTTTCCATGCGGCGGACAATGTCCTCGTTGCCCTCCACCTGGGCGCCGATGAGGAAGAAGGTGGCATGGACGCCCCGCTGAGCCAATCCGTCCAGCAGGGCGGTGGTGGTGGAGCGGCGGGGGCCGTCGTCAAAGGTGAGGGCAATGAGCTTCTGCTCCCCGTCTTCGGACAGCACTGGCACCTGAGCCGCTCCCTCCGCCGTGACGGCGGCAGGCAAAGCGGCCCTCAGCGCAGCCCCCGCCATAAGGGCCAGCGCCAGGACCGCCGCGCCGCTCAAAAGAGCAAGTTTTCGCCTGCACCGCCTGTTTTCCATCCCGTCCGCCGCCTTTCTGTCTGTTCAAAGACAGTATGTGCGGCGGCGGGCTTTTTTTGTGATGCAATTTTTTCTTGTTTACTGTCCGTCCCTGGGGTCGGGGTCTCCCTCCAGAGAGATAAAGTAGCGGTAGTAGGGCAGGAGGAAGCTGTATCCGTCCACCAGCACCTGGGGCAGCTCCGGCGTGAAGAGCACGCCGCCGTTGTCGCACTCCCGGGAGAGCACCAGCCCCTTCCGGTTGTACCAGGGGGTCAGCAGCGGGGTGGTCTGCCCCTTGGGGCGCTTGTACTCCTCCCCTTCCAGCACAAAGAGGTCCTGCTTGTTGAAGGCCCTCACCAGCTTCTCAAAGGGCTTGGGGTCCCGGTCCAGCCGGGCACGGAACTTGGCCATGGTCAGGGCGCCTGCACACCAGTAGCCCAGGCCGTAGCTCCAGGACTCGGGGGCCAGCTCGAACCAGAACACCGGGCGGCCCGTCCACTCCTCGCCGCCCGGGTGCTCCATGGACAGCCACAGGTGGTCCTTATAGGGTCCCCGGCCGTGGAGCCGCCGGGCATCCCGGTAGATGCGGGACACCTTGAGCACCAGCCCCAGGTCCCCGTGTCGCTGCGTCATGTCGTCGAACACCTGCCGCCCCAGCTCCCGCATGGGGTTGTAGAAGTGGGTGAGGTACTCCTCCTTGTGGGCCTCAAACCAGGTCTTCTCGTTGTTGAAGCGGATGCCCCACATAAAATCTACCGTTTTGTCGCTGAAGCCCTCGAACACAGGCGTTCTCCTTTCTCTTCCCGGTTGACTTGGTTTTCATAATTTTATTATGGTTAATTTCCTTTTGCCGCCGCGGCCACAGAGTCCCGGAACAGCGGGTGGGCCTTGTTGGGACGAGAGGCGGCCGGCCGCCTCTTTCTCTGTCCCCACTCGCTCCCGGCTCCGCCGGAACCGCTCGGGGCTGACATAAGCCGTCCCGCGCCGGTACCTTAGCTCCCTCTCTTCTCTTTCGCCGCGGCCACAAAGTCCCGAAACAGCGGGTGGGCCTTGTTGGGACGGCTTTTGAACTCCGGGTGGTACTGCACGCCCACAAACCAGGGGTGGCCGGGCAGCTCCACCGTCTCCACCAGGCTGCCGTCTGGGGACAGGCCTGAGAGCGCCAGCCCCTTGGCGGTCAGAGTATCCCGGTACTCGTTATTGAATTCGTAGCGGTGGCGGTGCCGCTCGGAGATCATCTCCTGACCGTAGGCCTTTCGGATTTTGGTGCTCTCTGGGGTCAGGCGGCAGGGGTAGGCCCCCAGACGCATGGTGCCGCCCTTTTCGGTCACATTCCGCTGTTCGTCCATCAGGGCGATGACCGGATAGGGGGTTGCCGGGTCCAGCTCGGCGGAGTGGGCGCCGGTGAGACCGGCTGCATGGCGGGCAAACTCCACCACCGCCATCTGCATGCCCAGGCAGATGCCCAGAAAGGGCACGTTGTTCTCCCGGGCGTACCGGATGGCGGAGATTTTGCCCTCCACGCCGCGGCTGCCGAAGCCGCCGGGCACCAGGATGCCGTCACAGTCCTGCAGCAGCTCTGCCGCGTTCTCGTCGGTGACCTGCTCGGCGTCCACCCATTTGATGTCCACCTTCACGCCGTTTTCAATGCCGCCGTGGGTGAGGGCCTCCGCCACCGACAGATAGGCATCGTGGAGGGCCACATACTTGCCCACCAGGGCGATGCGCACAGTGCCCGCCGGGTGCTTGGCCCGCTCTACCATGGCCCTCCACTCGGCCAGGTCGGGGGCGGTATCCCCCAGGTCCAGACGGCGGCAAACCGCCCGGGCCAGGCCCTCCTGCTCCAGCATGAGGGGCACCTCATAGAGGATGGGTGCGGTCAGATTTGGGATCACATTCTCCGGGGCAATGTTGCAGAAGAGAGCGATCTTCTCCCGCAGGTCACGGGGCACCGGGCTGTCGCTCCGGGCCAGAATCACGTCGGGCTGGATACCCAGGCCCAGCAGCTCCTTCACCGAGTGCTGGGTGGGCTTGCTCTTCAGCTCCCCGGTACCCGGGATGGACACGATAAGGGACACGTGGAGGTACATCACGTCCTGTCGGCCCACCTCCTGGCCCACCTGGCGGATGGCCTCCAGGAAGGGCTGGGACTCGATGTCGCCCACGGTGCCGCCGATTTCGGTGATGACCACGTCCACCTCCTCCGACCGGCCCACCCGGTAGATCCGGCTCTTGATCTCGTCGGTAATGTGGGGGATGACCTGGATAGTGCCCCCCAGGTAGTCCCCGCTCCGCTCCCGGCTCAGCACGGTCCAGTACACCTTGCCCGAGGTGACCGAGGAGTTGACGGTTAGGTTTTCATCGGTAAAGCGCTCATAGTGGCCCAGGTCCAGGTCGGTCTCGGCGCCGTCGTCGGTGACGAACACCTCGCCGTGCTGGTAGGGATTCATGGTGCCCGGGTCCACATTCAGGTAGGGGTCGAACTTCTGAAGGGCCACCCGCAGGCCCCGCTGCTTGAGCAGCCGTCCCAGGGACGCCGCCGCGATGCCCTTCCCCAGCCCGGAGACCACGCCTCCGGTGACAAAAATATACTTCACTGCCATACTACAATTCCTCCCATCTTGCAGATGGGACCCCATTGTCCCGGGACGCCCTTGCCCCTGTCTCTTCTATTCTGTTTTTTTCCATACCCGCACAAAAAGCAAAACAGCCCTGGTACACTGTACCCAGGCTGTCCGGTACGTTTTATTTTACTCGCTCTTCCCCGCTCCCGTCAAGACAGAAGGTTCAATTTTCTATCGGGCCTATTTTACCGGATTCTTGCACAGATCATACGCCGCCCTGGTGGCAGTCCATCCTCCGGCGTGGCACACTGAGGATAGATTTCCCTTTTGTTTATGGCTCCTTGCGCAAGTCTTAAGGAAATCGTAAGGTGACGCAAAGCCTCTCTTTCACTTTTTCTCCTATACTGATTATATGCTGAAACGGATGAACAAAGGAGTATGAGCACCATGTGGAATTTCAAATACACCGCCCAATACCTGGCCTGTGTGGCCGATCTGGAGGCCCACCCCGACGTGCAGTCCATGCGCTTCCTCCCCCAGCACGCCAAAGGGGTGAGCACCTACGACCACTGCTGCCTGGTGGCCTACTCCAGCTTCCGCATCTGCGCCGCCCTGGGGCTGGACGCCCGCTCGGCCGCCCGGGGCGGACTGCTCCACGACCTGTTTCTCTACAACTGGCAGGACCGGAGCCTGCGCACCGCCCGGGACCACGTGTTCAACCACCCGCTCTACGCCCTGGAAAACGCCGGGGCCCGCTTTGTCCTCAACGACACCGAGCGGGACATCATTGCCACCCACATGTGGCCCCTGCCCCTCAACCGGTTCTACCGCCGCTGGGAGTCCCTGGTGGTCAGCTGCATGGACAAGGCCTGCGCCCTGGCCGAGCTGATGGGCCTGGTGCCGCTGCTCACCAGGGGCGGGCGTCTCCCCGCCCCTGCGCTGGGGGCCGCGCCGGATCGGGCCGCCCCCGCCGCCGCGAAGGCCGGTTGACTTCTGCCTCCCTCTGTGGTACCCTTTTTCCAAATGAAAAGGGGGAAACCATATGCACAGCCCCGCAGCGCAGTTTGTCCTCTCCAACGGCGTGTCCGTCCCCGCCGTTGGCTTCGGCACCTACAAGACCGGCGATGACGGCGGCGTCCTGTCCGCCGCCATTGAGCAGGGATACCGGCATTTTGACACCGCCTCCTTCTACGGCACTGAGGCCGCCCTGGGCCGGGCCGTGGCGGAGAGCGGCCTGCCACGGTCGGACTTTTTCCTCGCCTCCAAGCTGTGGAAAACCGAGATGGGCCGCGACGCCGCCCTCCGGGCCTTTGACGCCACGCTGGAACGGCTGGGCACGGACTATCTGGACCTCTACCTCATCCACTGGCCCAGGCCGGACCTGGAGCTGGAGGACTGGGCCGGGCTGGACCGGGAGACCTGGTGCGCCCTGGAGCGCCTGTATGAGTCGGGCCGGGTGCGGGCCATCGGGGTGAGCAACTTCCTGCCCCACCATCTGGAGCCCCTTCTCTCCTCCGCCAATGTGGCTCCCATGGTGGACCAGCTGGAGTTCCACCCGGGCTACGCCCAGGATGAGGCGGTGGCCTTCTGCCAGGCCCACGGCATTCTGGTGGAGGCCTGGAGCCCCCTGGGCCGGAACCGGCTGACGGGCCACCCTCTGCTCTCCCGGCTGGCGGAGGCGCACGGCGTGTCCCCCGCCCAGATCTGCCTGCGCTTCGCCCTGCAGCGGGGCGTGCTCCCCCTGCCCAAGTCCTCCAGCCCGGAGCGGATGGCGGAGAACCTGGATCTGTTCTCCTTCTCCCTGACGGAAGAGGAGATGGGCGCCCTCGACGCTATGCCTCCGGCGGGCTGGTCCGGGGAGCACCCCGACCGGCCCAGAGTACGGCCCGGGGAGGTGAATTGACACGGAACCCAAGGAACTGCTGAACTTTCTCCACACTGCCGAGAAGCTCAAGTGCAATACCCGCCACTCCTATACCTCCAGCTGGCGGCATGAGTCAGTGGCTGAGCACTCCTGGCGGCTGGCCCTGATGGCCTTTCTGCTGAAGGACCAGATTCCCGGCGTGGATATGGACAGGGTGCTGAAGATGTGCCTCATCCACGACCTGGGGGAGGCCATTACCGGCGACATCCCCACCTTTGAGAAAACCGCCGCCAATGAGCGCACCGAGGCAAAGGCCATTGACGGCCTGGTGGCCTCCCTGCCCCAGCCCCTCTCGGGAGAGCTGGCGGCCCTGTTCGCCGAGATGGAGGCGCTGGAGACCCCCGAGGCCCAGGTCTGCAAGGCCCTGGACCGGATGGAGGCGGTGCTCCAGCACAACGAGGCCCCGCTGGAGACCTGGATTCCCCTGGAGTATGCGCTCAACCGCACCTACGGCGCGGAGAACGCCGATCCCTTTTCCTTCCTGAAGGCCCTGCGGGAGCAGATGCGCCTGGACACGGAGGAGAAGCTCTCCGGCACAATATCCTGACCAAAATACGGAGGCGTCTCAGACGAGACGCCTCCGTATTTTTATCACTTCAGCGGCACGGCGTAGGGGGACATCTCCCAGCGGATAAAGTAGCCCTGGGGGTGCTTGCACACGGGACAGACCGCCGGGGCCGTGGTCCCCTCCACCACGTGGCCGCAGTTGAGACACGTCCAGCGGCACTCCACATCGCTGACAAAGAGCTTTCCCTGCTCCAGCAGGTCGGCAAAGGCGCCGAAGCGGTCTCCGTGGGTCTTTTCCACCTGGGCAATGGAGGAGAAAATACGGGAGATCTCAGAAAACCCCTCCTCCCTCGCCGTTTTGGCGAAGGCGGCGTAGTCGTTCTCCCACTCCTGGTACTCATTGTGCTGGGCAGCCCGGAGGTGGCGGAGCAGGTTGGGGAAAATATCCACCGGATAGGTGCCGTCCACCCGGATGGTCTGTCCTGAGAGCTGCTCCAGCAGGTCATAATACACCTTTGCGTGCTGCTCCTCCTGCCCGGCGGTAAAGAGCAGTACGCCCTGAAGCACCTGGAGATTATTTTTCCTGGCCAGACCGGCGGCAAAGGTATAGCGGTTGCGGGCCTGGCTCTCTCCGGCAAAGGCCCGCATCAGGTTTTCTCTGGTCTGGCTCTTGTCAAATGGAACGGACATAGGCAGTGCCTCCCTTATCATGGATATGGAAAGGATGCCCCGTCGGACGCGCTTTTATGCCGCTCCGCGCAAAAAGCCTGCCCGTCCCCCGGCTCTCAGGGGATGGGCAGGCTTTCTCTGCATGGTTACAGGTTCTTCTCCAGATTGGCCTTGATGGCCCGGAGGAACTCCAGGGAGGTGACGCCCCTGGCAGGGGTCTCCCCCTCCCACAGGCCCACCAGATCCTTGGTCATCACGCCGCCCTCAATGGTGGCGATGGTGGCTGCCTCCAGCTTGTCGGCGAAGGCCATCAGGCCGGCATTGCCGTCCAGCTCGCCCCGCTTGCGGAGGGCGCCGGACCAGGCGAAGAGGGTGGCCACCGGGTTGGTGGAGGTCTCCTCCCCCTTCAGGTACTTGTAGTAGTGGCGGGTGACGGTGCCGTGGGCGGCCTCGTACTCGTACTTGCCGTCGGGGCTGACCAGCACGGAGGTCATCATGGCCAGGGAGCCGAAGGCGGTGGACACCATATCGCTCATCACGTCGCCGTCGTAGTTCTTGCAGGCCCAGATGAAGCCGCCCTTGGACCGGACCACACGGGCCACAGCGTCGTCGATGAGGGTGTAGAAGTACTCGATGCCCAGCTCCTCGAACCTGGCCCTGTACTCGGTGTCGTAGATCTCCTGGAAGATGTCCTTGAAGGTGTGGTCGTACTTCTTGGAGATGGTGTCCTTGGTGGCGAACCACAGGTCCTGCCTGGTGTCGATGGCGTACTGGAAGCAGGAGCGGGCGAAGGAGGAGATGGAGCTGTCCTTGTTGTACTGCCCCTGGAGCACGCCGGCGCACTCGAAGTCATACACCGTCTGACGGAACTGCTCCCTGCCGCTCTCATCGGTGAACACCAGCTCGGCCTTGCCGGGGCCGGGCACCCGGTACTCGGTGCCCTTGTACACGTCGCCGTAGGCGTGACGGGCGATGGTGATGGGCTCCTTCCAGGTCTTGACCACCGGGGAGATGCCCCTGACCATGATGGGGGCGCGGAACACGGTGCCGTCCAGGATGGCGCGGATGGTGCCGTTGGGGGACTTCCACATCTCGGTGAGCTTGTACTCCTCCACCCGCTGGGCGTTGGGGGTGATGGTGGCGCACTTGACGGCCACGCCGTACTTCTTGGTGGCCTCGGCGGAGTCGATGGTCACCTGGTCCCGGGTCTTCTCCCGCTCGGGCAGGCCCAGGTCGTAATACTCGGTCTTCAGGTCAATGTAGGGAAGCAGCAGTTCGTCCTTAATCTGCTGCCACAGGACGCGGGTCATCTCGTCCCCGTCCATCTCCACCAGGGGGGTGGTCATCTTAATTTTCTCCATCAGGCTTCACTCCTTTGCCGCGATAACGCGTTTGCGTTATTATATCCTTTTTTCCCCTGTTCCGCAAGGTGGGAGCGGCAAAAGACTTTGGCGCCCCTCCGGCCCGCCGCCTTGATTTTCCACGCCGTCTGCTATATAATATAATATCTTGATTGTGCGGATTTTTGGCCGCAGAGGAGTTCGAAACCATGGAAAAAACCTATATTCCCCAGGGCTATGCCCCCTGTCTCAACCTGTATGACACCCAGAAGGCCATCGCCATCCTCAAGCGGCTGTTTGAGGACACCCTGGGCGGCGCGCTCCACCTGCGCCGCGTGTCCGCGCCCCTGTTTGTGGAGGCCAGCACCGGCCTGAACGACGACCTCAACGGCGTGGAGCGGCCGGTCTCCTTTGATATCCCCGCCGCCGGACACGACGCCCAGGTGGTCCACTCCCTGGCCAAGTGGAAGCGCATGGCCCTGTACCGCTACCAGTTCTCGGTGGGCGAGGGCCTGTACACCGACATGAACGCCATCCGCCGGGATGAGCAGCCCGACAACCTCCACTCGGTCTATGTGGACCAGTGGGACTGGGAGAAGGTCATCGCCCCCCGGGACCGGACGGTGGAATACCTCCAGGCCACGGTGCGCACCATTGTGGACTGCCTGTGCAAGACCCAGTCCACCCTCCGTTCCATGTTCCCCCAGCTCACCGCCCTGCCGCTCATCCACTCCCAGGTGTCCTTTGTCACCACCCAGGAGCTGGAGGACCGCTGGCCCGAGCTCACCCCCAAGGAGCGGGAGGACGCCTGGGTGAAGGACCACCCCACCACCTTCCTCATGGGCATCGGCGGCGCGCTGAAGTCGGGCAAACCCCACGACGGCCGGGCGCCCGACTACGACGACTGGGCCCTCAACGGCGACATTCTGGTGTGGAATCCGGTGCTGGAGCGGGCCTTTGAGATCTCCTCCATGGGCATCCGGGTCTCCCCCGAGTCCCTGGACCGGCAGCTCACCATCGCCGGGTGCGACGACCGCCGGGAGCTCCCCTTCCACAAGCTGCTGCTGGAGGGCAAGCTGCCCCTCACCATCGGCGGCGGCATCGGCCAGTCCAGGCTGTGCATGCTGCTGCTGGGCAAGGCCCACATCGGCGAGGTCCAGGCCAGCGTCTGGGACGGCGAGACCCTTCAGGCCTGCAGAAACGCCGGCGTCATCCTTCTGTAACCCACTCTTCCCACAGAAGATTATAAAGGAGCGGTATTATGCTTTTCTCTCACTATGACCGGTATCAGTATGCCCGCAGCCCCCTGGTGGAGGTTATCTGCCAGCTGCGGTTCCCCACTATTCTCTCCATCGCCGCCAATACCCCGGCGGACTTCCAGGATGCTGTCCGCCAGGAGTTTCCCCGCTTTACCAAAGTCCAGGAGCGCCCCGCCCCCAAGTTCGCCATGGTCGGCGGCGCGCCCAAGCTGGAGCAGCCCGAGCCCGTCACCAACTACACCTTTATCTCTGAGGACGGCCTGTGGAAGCTGAATCTGACCCAGAATTTCATTGCCCTGTCCACCCTGCGCTATCAGCGGTGGGAGGACTTTGCCCAGCGGCTGGACCGGCCCCTGGCCCAGTTCATCCAGATCTACCGCCCCGCCTTCTTTGAGCGGGTGGGCCTGCGGTACGTCAACGCCTTCTCCCGCCGGGCCCTGGGCCTGGAGGGCACCCCCTGGTCCGACCTGATTCAGCCCGCCTTCCTGGGTGTCATGGCCGAGCCCGATGTGGACGAGCGGGCGGTGGGCAAGTGCTCCCTGGACGTGAGCATGGCCCTGGATGCGGGCCGGAAGATGAAGGTCCACGCCGGCCCCGGCCTGCTGGGCGGCGGCAAGCAGGACAAGGAGGCCAAGTTCATTCTGGACGGCGATTTCTCCGCCGCCGGAAACATCGCCCCTGACCAGGTGGCCTCCGGTCTGGAGGATCTGCACTACCACGCGGTGCGCCTTTTCCGGGGCGCCCTCACCTCCGAGCTCCACACCGCCATGGGCGCTCAGCCCCTGGTCTGAACCCATTTCTCTCTCTGTTCCTCCCTGCCCGCCGGCCTGATGCCGGCGGGCATCAGGCTGTCGAAAAAGTGGCTTCCGCCACTTTTTCGAAGGAGCTTCATGAAATTTTCGCCTCGATTTCTGATGAAATTGTCGGCAAAAATTTCATGAGAAGTGTCATTTTCGAGGCGCATGCGTCATCTGCGGATGACGGAACTCTGCGAGGCTTCCCCTTCTGGGAGGTTTTTCGACACGCTGCTGCCCGCCGGCCTGATGCCGGCGGGCATTTTTTCATTTTTTCACTTTAAAACATTATTTCTCTTTTTTCTGTCATTTATGACAAAATTGATTTGCATACTGTTTTTGGGTTGACAAAGGTGGTTAGCTTGTGTAAACTTCTTTTGTTAGATAGAGCTAACCGTTCATTTCTCAGGAAGCAGACCGCTTCTTTTCTTTTTTGCCCTAAAGTTAGCTTTCGCTAATATCAGAAAGGAGACCCTCTGCCATGATGATCAACAAGCGGCTCATCGGAATCGTCCCCGAGAGCAAACGGTATATCGCTGGAAACGTGGCCTTCCAGTGGCTGGGTATGGCCAGCAACGCGGCCATGATTTTTTCCTTTGCCTGGGTGCTTCAGGGCCTGCTGGACGGCAGCCTGCCTCCCTGGGGCCTGCCCGCCGCGGCGGGCGTGGTGGCGCTGGCCGCGGCGGTGCGGTGGCTGTGCGCCGTGGGTGCGGGACGGATGAGCTTCCAGGCCGCCAAAGCGGTGAAGCAGGTGCTCCGCCGCAGAATTTATGAAAAACTTCTCCGGCTGGGCCCGGCGTACAGCCAGAAGTGCTCCACCGCCGAGGCGGTGCAGCTGTCCACCGAGGGCGTGGAGCAGCTGGAGACCTACTTCGGCGGCTATCTGCCCCAGTTCTTTTACAGCATGCTGGCCCCGGTCACCCTGTTCCTCCTGCTCTCCCCGGTGAGCCTGAAGGCGGCCGCGGCCCTGCTGGTGTGCGTGCCCCTCATCCCCATTGCCATCGCCGCCGTGCAGACCATCGCCAAGCGGCTGCTGGGCAAGTACTGGGGGCAGTACGCCGCCCTGGGGGACACCTTTCTGGAAAATCTCCAGGGCCTGACCACTCTGAAGATCTACCAGGCCGACCAGGCCCGCCATGAGGAGATGAACCTGGAGGCCGAGTCCTTCCGCCGCATCACCATGAAGGTGCTCTCCATGCAGCTCAACTCCATCACCATCATGGACCTGGTGGCCTACGGCGGCGCGGCCCTGGGCATCGCCCTGGCCGTGGTGGAGCTGCGGGCCGGAGCGGTGGGCTTTGCCGGGTGCTTCGCCATCCTGCTGCTCTCCGCCGAGTTCTTCCTGCCCATGCGGCAGTTGGGCTCCTTCTTCCACGTGGCCATGAACGGCATGGCGGCCAGCGACCGGATCTTTGCCCTGCTGGACCTGCCGGAGGAGACCTCCGGCACGGTGGAGAAGGCCCCTGAGGGCGGCCTGCGCTGCCGCGGGCTCCGCTTCTCCTACGAGACCGACCGTGAGGTGCTCCACGGGCTGGACATGGACTTCCAGCCCAACAGCTGCACCGCCATTGTGGGCGAGAGCGGCTGCGGCAAGAGCACTGTGGCCAGCCTTCTCTCCGGCCGCCTGCGGGGGTACGCCGGGGAGGTCACCCTGGGCGGTACCGATCTGTCCGCCCTGTCCGGCGAGGCCCTCACCAGAGCGGTGACTTATGTGGGCTTCAACAGCTGGATTTTCCGGGGCACCGTGCGGGAGAACCTGCTGATGGCCAGGCCCGACGCCAGCGAGGGCCAGCTTTGGGCCGCCCTGGAGCGGGCCAACCTGGCCGGTTTCCTCCGCAGCGAGGGCGGGCTGGATCTGGCCCTGGAGAGCCAGGGGGCCAACCTGTCCGGCGGACAGCGGCAGCGGCTGGCCCTGGCCCGGGCCCTGCTCCACGACAGCCCGGTGTACATCTTTGACGAGGCCACCTCCAACATCGACCCGGACAGCGAGAACGACATTATGGAGCAGATTATGCTCCTGAGCCGGGAAAAGACGGTGGTGCTCATCACCCACCGGCTGGCCAACGTCACCGCCGCCCGCCGCATCTACGTCATGGACGGCGGGCGGCTGGCGGGGGCGGGGACCCACGCCGCCCTGCTCTCCCAGGGCGGGCGCTACAAGGACCTGTGGGAGAGCCAGCAGGCGCTGGAGGAGATCGGAATGTACGAAAAGGAGGCGGAGGCGGTATGAGCCGGAAGAACGCAACGCGAAGCGGCCTGGGCATTATGGCCCGGCTGATTGTACTGGTGGGGCCTCTGCTGCCCTTTATGGTGCTGGCCATCGCCCTGGGCGTGGCCGGGTTCCTGTGCGCCACCGCCATCACCGTCCTGGGCGGCTGGGCCATGCTGGACGTGATGGGGCTGGATGCCCCCATGTCCTTCATCCTGCTGTTCCATTTTCTGGCCCTCGCGGCGGTGCTGCGGGGCTTCCTGCGGTACGGCGAGCAGGCCTGCAACCACTTCATCGCCTTCAAGCTGCTGGCCCTGGTGCGGGACAAGGTCTTCGGCGCCCTGCGCCGCCTGTGCCCCGCCAAGCTGGAGGGCCGGGACCGGGGCGACCTCATCGCCCTTATCACCTCGGACATCGAGCTGCTGGAGGTCTTTTACGCCCATACCATCTCCCCCGCCGCCATCGCCCTCATCATGTCGGTGATCATGGCGGTGTTTATCGGCTCCTTCCACCCCCTGCTGGGCGTGGTGGCCGCTATCGCCTATGTGACCGTCGGTCTGGCGCTGCCCTTCCTCATCTCCCGCAGCACCGGGGACGCGGGAGGGCGGTTCCGGGCCGGCGCGGGGGCACTCAGCGGCTTTGTGCTGGACAGCCTGCGGGGCCTGCGGGAGATCCTCCAGTACCGCCGGGGCGCTCAGCGTCTGGAGGAGCTGGACGCACGGACCGCCGCCCTCTCGGACACGGAGCGGCAGCTGAAGGACGCCGCCGCCCGGGGCACGGCCCTGACCAATACCGTGATCCTCCTCTTTGACCTGGCCATGCTTCTCGCCGCCGCCCTGCTGTTCCAGGCCGGGCGGGTGGGGTTCGACGGGGTGCTCATCCCCCTGGTGGCCCTCATGAGCTCCTTCGGCCCGGTGGTGGCGCTGGCCAACCTGGGCAGCACACTCCAGAACACCCTGGCCGCCGGCGGCCGGGTGCTGGATCTGCTGGACGAGGCCCCTCTGGTGGAGGAGGTGTCGGGCAAGGCCCCTGTGTCCTTCTCCGGCGGCAGCTGTGAACACGTCACCTTCTCCTACGGGGAAGAGACCATCCTATCCGACCTGAGCCTGGACATCCGCAAGGGTGAGATTTTGGGCATCATCGGCCCCAGCGGCAGCGGGAAATCCACCCTGCTGCGGCTGCTCATGCGGTTCTGGGATGTGAACCACGGCTCCGTGAAGCTGTCCAATACCGACGTAAAGGACATCAACACCGCTGACCTGCGGCAGATTGAGGCCCTGGTGACCCAGGACACCCACCTGTTCCACGACAGCATCGCCAACAACCTGCGCATCGCCAAGCCGGACGCCACCCAGGAGGAGCTGGAGGACGCCTGCCGCAAGGCTTCGGTCCACGACTTTATCCTCTCCCTGCCCAAGGGGTACGACACCCCGGTGGGCGAGCTGGGAGACACCCTGTCCGGCGGCGAGCGGCAGCGGCTGGGTCTGGCCCGTGCCTTCCTCCACGGCGCGCCCCTGCTGCTGCTGGATGAGCCCACCAGCAACCTGGACAGCCTGAACGAGGCGGTTATCCTCAAGGCCCTGAAAGAGGAGCAGGGGAACCGGACCGTGGTGCTGGTGTCCCACCGGGCTTCCACCATGGGCATCGCCCACCGGGTGTGCCGGGTGGCCAACGGGAGGATGAGCTGATGGGCGCTGACATCGAGGCCAAGCGGCAGCGGGAAAAGGCCATGGTCAACGAGATGATCGCCCTCTACTGCCGGAAGAAGCACGGCACACGGAACAGCCTCTGCCCCGACTGCGCCGCCCTGGCGGCCTACGCCCTGCAGCGGAGCGACCGCTGTCCCTTTATGGAGACCAAGACCTTCTGTTCCAACTGTAAAGTCCACTGCTACAAGCCGGAGATGCGGGAGAAGATTCGGGCGGTGATGCGGTTTTCCGGCCCCCGGATGCTCTTTGTCCACCCTGTAGCCGCCATCCGGCACGTTATGGAAACCAATCGAGAAAAACGACGACTGGAGGAACCGGGATGAAAAAAGTACTCTACATCATGCTGGGCTGTATTGGCCTGGGCCTGGGCGCCCTGGGCGCCGCCCTGCCCCTGCTGCCCGCCTTCCCCTTCCTGATGCTCTCCGCCTTCTGCTTTGCCCGCAGCTCGGAGAAGCTCCACAGCTGGTTCGTCTCCACCAAGCTCTACAAGAACAACCTGGAGAGCTTTGTCCGGGGCAGGGGCATGACCTGGCGGACCAAGCTGCGGATCATGGCGGTGGTCACCCTGACCATGGCCTTCGGCTTTGCCATGATGGGCCGGGTGCCGGTGGGGCGGATTGTTCTGGCGGTTGTCTGGGTGTGCCATATCCTGTACTTCGTCTTCGGCATCCGCACCATCCCCGCTGCCCAGACGGCGGAGGAGCAGTCGGATGACCCCTGGCAGGACGAGGACGCCGCCGCATAATCCCGGCAGCCGTCTCTGTTATGAAATTCCATTGAGGTTTCTTCCCATATTTCCTACTGTTTGCTGTGCAAAAGCATAGCAAACTTGGCCATGTGCCGCATTCAGCGGCACGCCCAAGCGCATGAAGTTTTATATGGTTTTCCAATTGACTTCTCCCCTCCCGTTCCTTATACTTTTTAGGCAGAAAACATGGGCGGCCCGGAGATTGCCGCATGCCGCCCCAGATAAAAAGGAGAGCGATTGCTATGGGTACCATTCAGCTGGCCGAGCGCCTCTACTCTGTGGGCGTACTGAACCCCGGCCTGCGTATTTTCGACATTATCATGCCCGCCCCTTACGGCACCAGCTACAACGCCTATCTGCTCACCGGTGAGAAGAACGTGTTGGTGGAGACCGTCCACGCCGACTACTGGGACGAGTACCGCTCCAACATCGAGCAGGTGCTCCCCCTGGAGAAGATTGACTATCTGGTCATGAACCACAACGAGCCCGACCACTCGGGCAGCGTGGCCAAGCTGCTGGAGGCCTGCCCCAACCTGACCATCCTGTGCACCGCCGCCGGAAAGAAGCACCTGACCGACATCACCAACAGCGCCGCCCTGCCCTGCCGGGTGGTGAAGCAGGGGGACAGCGTGGATCTGGGCGGCGGCCGCACGCTGGAGTTCCTGCCCTCCGCCATGCTCCACTGGGCGGACTCCATGTTCACCTGGTGCCCCCAGGACAAGGTGCTCTTCACCTGCGATTTCCTGGGCGCCCACTACTGCGAGCCCACCATGCTGGACCGCAACATCCACGACCAGAAGGCCTATCTGGACATGGTGGCCCACTACTACAACTGCATCTTCGGCCCCTTCAAGCCCCACGTGCTGGCCGGTCTGGACAAAATCGAGCCTCTGAACCCCGCCATCATCTGCCCCAGCCACGGCCCCTGCCTCACCAGCTGCATCGGCGAGATCGAGGGCCTCTACCGCCAGTGGAGCACCCCCGCCGCCAAGGACGGGAAGATGGCCGCCGTGCTCTACTGCTCCGCCTACGGCTGCACCGCCGCCCTGGCGGAGGCCGCTGCCGCCGCCCTCCGGGAGGCCGGAGTGCGGGTGGAGCTGCGGGATGTGAGCACCACCCCCCTGAGCGAGACCGCCGCCCTGGCCAACGAGTGCGACCTGCTGGCCGTGGGCGCGCCCACCATCAACCGGGACGCCCCCAAGCCCATCTGGGACGTGCTCACCTCCATTGACGCCATCAACTGCGCCAAGAAGCCCGCCTTTGTCTTTGGCTCCTACGGCTGGAGCGGCGAGGGCCCCGAGATGCTGCGCAGCCGGCTCTCCCAGCTGCGGTTCAGCGTGCCCGACGCCGCCTTCCGCTGCACCTTTACCCCCGCCCAGGCCGATCTGGACGCCGTGGCCGCCCTGGCCCGGGAGGCCGTGGCCAAGCTGGGCTGAATCCCCGCTGAAATAACACAGCACAGCGGACAGAATTGCGCTCTGCAATTCTGTCCGCTACAGGCTGTCGAAAAAGTGGCTTCCGCCACTTTTTCGAAGGAGCTTCATGAAATTTTCGCCTCTATTTCTGATGAAATTGTCGGCAAAAATTTCATGAGAAGTGTCATTTTCGAGGCGCATGTCCCCGAAAATGACGGATTTTCATTTGATTCCGTCATCTGC
>CAJFTA010000047.1 GCA_904419835.1 uncultured Pseudoflavonifractor sp.
CCATCCTCCCTCGTTCCAGCATCCCTCTCACCTCCTCCTCTATTTTACCTCGTATAAACGAAAAAGCCCAGCATTTGCTGGACTTTTTCGACAGACTGAGAGAAGCCCCCTTCCTCCGAAGGGGGCTTCTCTGTCAGGCGCTTGTGCGGGAACGCTTCTTGGCCTGGAAGGACTTGATGACCTTCAGGCGGGTGAACTCCTCCCGCTCCTTCTCCTCCAGCGCCTCGGTGATGAAGCGGATGGTGTCGTTGAAGCCGGGGATGACGATGTTCTTCAGGGCGTTGGCCCGCTTCTGTGTTTTCTTGATGGCGGTGGCCAGGCGGTAGATGGAGGTCTCCACCTCCGCCAGCTGGCGCACCAGCTCCTTCACCTTGTGGAACTTGAGGTAGCACTCGTCCAGCTCAGAGCTGGTGGAGGCGAAGCCGTACTCCGGCCGGACCGGGGCGGACCGGTCGGGGATATGGGGCAGCTCCACACCCATGACCGAGCGGTACTGCACCTCCAGGCTCTCGTCCACGTCCACGGCCTCGGCGATGCGGTCACAGATGCCCAGCTTGATGTTGGCGGTCTGGAGGGAGGCGTAGGCCTCGGTGAATACGGTGTCGATCTGCTCCTGGACCTCCTTGGCGGTCTCCATCAGGGACATCATCTCCCGGATGAGGATGTTCCGCTTCCGGTCCATCAGCTCATAGCCCGTCTGAGCCAGGGCCCGGGAGCGCTTGGTGGCCATCAGGTTGCCTTTGGTTGGTAGGACAGCGGCCATTTACGGGCCTCCTCTCAAGTTAGTTGAGCTTCCCGTCTCCGCCGGCGGATTCGGGGTTGAGAATGGTCTTGTAGGCGCCTTCTACATAGTGGGCCTCAATCATGGCGCTGCTCATACGGTCCAGCTCGCTCTTGGGCAGGATGCTCAGCAGCTTCCAGCCCAGGTCCAGGGTCTGGTCAATAGTGCGGTTGTCGCCCATGTCCTGGTTGATGAACAGGGCCTCAAAGGCCTTGCCGAACTCCAGATACTTCTTGTCGGTGTCGGACAGCTCGTCCTCGCCGATGACGCTGGCCAGGCTGCGGGCGTCCTGCACCTTGGAGTAGGACGCGAAGAGCTGGTTGGACACGTCGGGGTGGTCGTCCCGGGTGAAGCCCTTGCCGATGCCGTCCTTCATCAGGCGGGACAGGGAGGGAAGGATGGAGATGGGGGGATAGACGCCCTTCTGGTCCATGTCCCGGTTGAGCACGATCTGGCCCTCGGTGATGTAGCCGGTCAGGTCGGGGATGGGGTGGGTAATATCGTCGTTGGGCATGGTCAGGACGGGCACCTGGGTCACGGAACCGGGGCGGCCCTTGATCATGCCGGCCCGCTCGTAGAGGGAGGCCAGGTCGGAGTACAGGTAGGAGGGGAAGCCCTTACGGGAGGGAATCTCGCCCTTGGAGGAGGAGAACTCACGGACGGCCTCGCAGTAGGAGGTCATGTCGGTCATGATGACCAGCACGTGGTAGCCCAGGTCAAAGGCCAGATACTCGGCGGCAGTGAGGGCGCAGCGGGGGGTCAGGATACGCTCGATGATGGGGTCGGAGGCCAGGTTCATGAACATGACCACCCGCTGGAGGGCGCCTGCCTCCTCGAAGTTGCGGCGGAAGAACTCGGCGGTGTCGTTCTTGACGCCCATGGCGGCGAACACGATGGCGAACTCGCCGTCCTGATCGGCGACCCGGGCCTGACGGACGATCTGGGCCGCCAGCTCGTTGTGCTTCATGCCGGCGCCGGAGAAGATGGGAAGCTTCTGGCCCCGGATCAGGGTGGAGCAGCCGTCAATGGCGGAGATGCCGGTGTAGATGCAGGACCGGGGATACTGGCGGGACACCGGGTTGATGGCGGCGCCGTTGATGTTGCGGCGCTGCTCGGGGTAGAGCTCACCCAGGCCGTCAATGGGCCGGCCGGCGCCGTCGAAGATGCGGCCCAGCATCTCGTGGGAGAGGGCGATATCCATGGGCTTGCCGGTGAAGTGGGTGCGGGCGTTTTCCAGGGAGATACCCTTGGTGCCCTCAAAGACCTGGAGGATGGCCTTGTCGCCGTCGATGGTGATGACGCGGCCGTAGCGGCGCTCGCCGTTCTCCAGGGTGATCTCGGCCATCTCATCGTAGGCCACGTTCTCCACGCCCTGGAGGGCGATCAGAGAACCGGACAGCTCGGACAGGCCGATATATTCCATGCGCATAAAATCACCTCAAAAATCTCGTCTCAGCGGTTGGCCTTGTCCACGGTGTCCAGGGCCTCGTCCACCAGAGCGTCATACTCGGCGAACTTCTCCAATTGGTCGTTGGCAATTTCGTACTTGATCTTGGTCAGAGTCTCGAAAATGCCGGTGGCTCTGAGCTGAGAGAGCGGGATGGAGCGGGCGATGAGCGCCCTGGCGCCGTTGTACAGGCGCAGAATGACCTGCATCATCTTCAGCTGCTTCTCCAGGGGGACATAGGTATCAATGTCGTGATAGGCGTTCTGCTGCAGGAAGCCCACGCGGATGAGCTTTGCGGTCTCAATGACCAGCTTCTGGTCCTCGGGCAGAATATCCGCGCCGATCAGCTTGACAATCTCCATCAGGGAGGACTCCTCCTGGAGAAGGTTGGAGATCTTGTTGCGGCAGGGGACAAAGTCGGGGCTCACGTTGGCGTCGTACCAGGGCTTCAGGTCAGCGGCGTACTCCGAGTAAGAGGTCAGCCAGTTGATGGAGGGGAAGTGGCGGGCGTAGGCCAGGGCGCGGTCCAGGCCCCAGAAGGTGCGGACATAGCGCTTGGTGTTCTGGGTGACGGGCTCGGAGAAGTCGCCGCCCTGGGGGGACACGGCGCCGATGACGGTGACGCTGCCCTCCTTGCCCTCCAGGGTCTTTACGTAGCCGGCGCGCTCGTAGAACTCGGCCAGGCGGGAGGCCAGGTAGGCGGGGAAGCCCTCCTCGGCGGGCATCTCCTCCAGACGGCCGGAGATCTCACGCAGAGCCTCAGCCCAGCGGGAGGTGGAGTCGGCCATCAGGGCCACATGGTAGCCCATGTCGCGGTAGTACTCGGCGATGGTCATGCCGGTGTAGACCGACGCCTCACGGGCGGCCACGGGCATGTTGGAGGTGTTGGCAATCAGGATGGTGCGGTTCATCAGGGGCTGGTGACTCTTGGGGTCCAGCAGCTCGGAGAACTCCTCCAGGGCCTGGGTCATCTCGTTGCCGCGCTCGCCGCAGCCCAGGTAGACGATGATGTCGGCGTCAGACCACTTGGCCAGCTGGTGCTGGGTCATGGTCTTGCCGGCGCCGAAGGGGCCGGGGATGGCGGCCGCGCCGCCCTTGCCGATGGGGAAGAGGGTGTCGATAATGCGCTGGCCGGTAATAAGGGGGCGGGAGATGGGCAGGCGCTCGGCCATGGGCCGGGGGGTGCGGATGCGGCAGTCCTGGGACAGGCAGAGCTTAAACACCTTGCCGTACAGGTTGGTGACCTCCACCAGAACCTCGTTGACGTTATAGCTGCCATTGGGGAGAACCCGGGTCACCTTGCCCTCCACGCCGGCGGGGGCCAGGCAGCGGTGCTGGATGAGGGAGGTCTCCTGGCAATAGGCGTACTGCGTGCCGGGGTGGATGGCGTCGCCCACCTTGACGGTGACGGTGGTGTTCCACAGCTTCTCCTCGTCCAGGGCGGAGATGTTGATGCCGCGGGTGATGAAGGGGCCGGCCTTGTCCTGAATCACGTTCAGGGGGCGGGCGATGCCGTCGAAGATATTGCTCAGCAGGCCGGGGCCCAGCTTGACGGACATGGGTGCGCCGGTGGCGGTGACGGGCTGACCGGGGGCCAGACCGGCGGTGTCCTCGTAGACCTGCACGGTGGTCACACCGCCGCTCACGCCTACGACTTCGCCAATCAGACCCTCATTACCCACGTGCACCATGTCCATCATGGCCAGTCCCTGGCCGCCGACGACGGTGACAACAGGGCCGTTGACGCCCTTGATAACATATTGGCTCATAGTATCATCCTCACAACAAACAGGTAATCAGGGACCGGGGACGCGGTCTTACTCCTCGGTCAGATCGTCGGACAGGGACAGGCCGAAGATCTCGGCAAAGTGTCCGTTCAGCTCCTCCATGGCGGTGCCGAAGGTGGCGTCCACCCGGCGGCCCAGGGAGGCGGACACGGCGGTCAGGCCGCCCATCAGGATGGAGGGATCGGCCTGGAAGGACACCTTGACCCCGCCCAGAGCGGAAGCGATGGCGGCGGACTGGTCCATGTCCTCGGCCCGCAGGCGGATGACGATGTCATCGGCGCCCTTCAGGGTGTCCACGGCCTGGCAGGCCACCTCGGCCAGCCGCTTGCGGTAGGCGGGAGTGGCGCTGTACGCGACGATGCGGTCCCGCACCGCCTCAAAGACCTCACGGGCGATCTCCTCACGGCGGAGGTAGAGGGTCTTCTTGTTGTCCAGCATGTGGCGGGAGACCTTGCGGCCCTCCTCGCTGCGGATGCGGGACACCTCGGTGCGGATGTAGTGATAGGCCTCCGCCAGGATCTTGTCCTCAGCGGCGGAGTAGGAATTGTCGTGCTGGGCCTTAATCTCGCTGAGGAGCCGGTCGGTCTCGGCGGTGGCCTCAGCCAGAAGCGCGGACGTAAAGTGGTCCAGCTTTTTGTTCAGTTCAGACATGAGAGAAACCTCCTTTGGTTAAAAGAGGAGGACACAGGTCAAAGTTTGACCCCAATGGCCTCGCGGATATAACGGGTGATGGAGTCGGAGGCACGGCCGGTGCTGTGACGGTCCGGGATTTCTACCACCAGAGGGATATGGCAGCTCATCTTCAGGGGCTCCAGCAGGTCGGAGCACTTGGCCGCCAGATTCTCCGTCACCAGGAGGACGGCGATCTCAGGGTCGGCCGCGGCGTCCTGAATGGCCTTCCGGGCCTCGGGGATCTCCCGGACCACCACGCCCTCGATACCCGCCAGACGCAGGCCCACCTGGGTATCGGTGCTGTCAGTGATAACAAAATACTTCATACAGACCTCCATGCGCCTTTCGGCGCGCAGTCAGGAAATAAAACCTCCGGCGGATGGAGGACCCCGCCGCTGCCCGCCGGTGGGCGGACAGCGGCGGAAGCCGGGCCAGAGAGACTGTGCCGGCTCCCGCGCAGGGGAGGTTTTGGCCGGCGCCGCCCCGTGGGGCGGGCCGGCCAGGGGGGACAGTCGCCTGTCGTATTAGGTGAACAGGAGGAGCAGGGCCACAATCAGACCGTACAGGGCGACGCCTTCGGCCAGGCCGACGAAGATCAGGGCCTTACCAAAGGCCTTGTCGTTCTCGGAGATGGCGCCCAGAGCGGCGGAAGCGGAGGAAGCCACGGCGATGCCGCCGCCGATGCCGGACAGGCCCACGGCCAGGGCGGCGCCGATGTACTTCAGACCCATCATGATGCCGTTGGCAGAGGCGGCAGCGGCCTCAACGGACACGTCGGCAGCGCCGGCGGCGCCGCCGATGCCCACCACGGTGCACAGAACCAGGCAGCCGAAGAAGGAACAGACGTTGGCCATCAGAGCGCTCTTGGCGCGCTTGCCGGTGTACTTGCGCACGCCAATCAGGAACAGGGGGCAGAAAACGGCAAAAGTAGCCAGAAGAAGAACCAGGTATTTCATTGTTATAGACCTCCTAAAATCACTTGGAACCTATATTCAGCCCATGGGGCGGAATAAAAGATGCTTGTCCCTTCTGAGCGCCTGTCAGGCGGCGCTGCGGGACGTGTAATCAATGATCTTGGGCTCGTAAGCCACGCCGCCGTCATCATAGAAGCGGCCGAACAGCTCGTAGAACTCAAGACGGAGCACCTGAATGCCCACCAGCAGGCCCTCAAAGCCCATGACAAACAGGTTGCCCAGGATCATGACGATGATGCCGCCCGGGCTGGCCAGGCCGCCGGCCATGTTGGCCAGCATCTGGACTACCAGCATCAGTCCCACGTGGGTGATGGCGTAAGCGCCCACACGCATAAAGGACAGGGTGTTGGTGAGGAAGGACAGGCAGGTTTCAAACAGCTCGAAGAAGCCGGTGACAATCAGGCCGCCGATCTTGATCTCCTTCCACTCGGAGTTGCCCTCCAGCATGAGAGAGAGGGGCTCCTTGAAGAGGATGAGCAGCAGGGGCAGCACGATGACGGGCAGGATATAGGCGGGCACGAACAGGTTCACGCCGAAGAGCAGGGTGGACACGGCCGCGATGATGAGGCCCAGGTAGAACACCATGCCGGCCACACCGTTGGGCCCGAAGAGAATCTTCTCAAAGTTGTGCTGGCGGATGCCGTTGATGATGTTGAGCACCATGACAAAGGCCAGCATAATCACGCCCAGAATAATGGACATGACCAGCAGCAGGAGCACGTTGCTCACTTCGCCCATGCCGGAGAGCACACTCTCCTCCATGATCTTGAAGCCGGGCAGGATTTCCTCCATGCCGAACACGCTGCCGTAGATACAGCCGAATACCGCGCCGGACAGGCCGCAGCAGGTGATGATATTGCCCAGCCACATCTTCTTCCACTTGGCCAGCACAAAACCGATCAGCGCCAGGCACAGGCCCTGTCCCAGGTCGCCGAACATAATGCCGAAGAACAGGCAGTAGGTGATGGCCATAAAGACAGAGGGATCGATCTCGTTGTAGGCGGGCAGGCCGTACATCTCCAGGAAGGGCTGGAAGACCCGGCCCAGGAAGGAGTTCTTCAGCTTGGTGGGGGGCGTCATGTCGGGGATGTCGCCCGCGTTGTCCACCACGCAGGAGAGCCGGTCAAACTTACTCAGCTTGGCCTCGATCTCCGCCAGCTTGTCGCTGGGCACCCAGCCCATGAGGTAGAAGGTCTCACGGGAGTGGGCCGCGAAGCGGCGCATGTCGTATGCGTCGTTCATATAGCGCAGGTAGCAGTAGTCGGCCAGCAGCCGGTCGTGCTCGGCGGGCTTGAGGCCGAAGATATCCTGCTTGGCCTGCTCGGCGGCCTTCTCCGCGGCCTCCGCCTCGGCGGTCAGCTCGATGATGGCCTGATCGGCGGAGCCGTGGGCGTGGGTATCGATGTGAAGCCGGATGAAGTGGAGGGAATTGAAGAGGGCGTCCACCTTTTCGTGGGCGGCCTTGGTGGTGAAGTACACGCCGTAGACCAGCTTGGGCTCAATGCTGGTGGGGAAGAAGAGGATATTGTCGTCCCCATTGAGGGCCTGCTGGAAGCTGTCATAGGTCTCCCGGGGCAGGTAGCCGAACCGGAACCGGGAGAAGTCCAGGTCCCAGAGGTCCTCAAGGTTGACGGCGACGCCCTTGAGCTTTTCCAGCTGCAGCGCCAGATTGCGGCAGTTCTTGGCCTCCTGCAGGAGGTCCTCCCGCTTCTGGGTCAGGTCGTTGACCCGCTTCTCCAGGGTGTCGAAGTAATCGGCAAAACTGGCGGGATCGTCCCCCAGAGCGGAATCGAAGGGCTCGTACTCCAGGGGGATACCGGCCTCGTCCGCAACCTGTTCGGCCCGGCGGAGAAGGGCGGTATAGGGGTTGTTCAGCTCAAAGGGGCGAAGCCCTTTGACATCCTTCATGGTCTGAAGGGTGTTTTCCGGATGGAACTCCTGGTTGATGACGCACTCACGCACCACTGTGTCAAATTGATCCATGGGTCCCGCTATGGTGAGTAACTTCATCGGGATGACTGACAAACAGACCATCTCCCTTTTCTTTCAGATCTTTACAGGCGGGTTATTCGCCCACAAGACGGGCGAACTCCTCATCGTAATGGGCACCGTATTTGACCGACTCGATGACGTTCACCAGAGCCTTCAGTTCGGTGGACTTCACGTTCAGGTAGGAAACAGCGGTGTAGATGGAGGGAGGTCCGGAGACCAGCTGCCGCTTATTAAAGGTATAGAAGGAGCGGCGGTAGCAGTCCTCCACGCTGGCGACGTCCTGTGCGGTAAAGCGTCCGGCGTAAGGAGTGTCCTGCAGCACGGCGAATACCTGAGAGACGTCGGAAGCATCGCACATGGCCTTGATCTTCTCCGGCTTGAGCTTGTAGTTCATGGGGAAGAGGGCGGAGTAATACTGATCGTCGCCGGGGAAGTAGGCCTTGAGCCGGAGAATGTGGATGATGTTGAGCAGATCCACGCGCTCACCCATGCCCCGCAGCAGCAAGGATTTGGTCTCGCCGGTGTAGGACTTGTAGATGATGCGGTAGATATGGGAAAAGTAGGTGGAGCGGAGGAGGGCCTCCGTGGTGGTGTAATCGGGCAGCGCGTCCGGGTTGTCCGGCCGGATGTGGAGCAGAGGCTCGTAATAGATGCTGCCATGCACCGCGGCGAGAAGCCCGCCGTAGTCCTTGCAGGAGAGAAGGGCCTTCCGGTTCACCTTAAAGGGCAGGTCGGGCAGGGCGCGGATGCCTTCCCGGACCCGTCCGTGGGATTTGAGGCGGCGCAGCGTGCCCAAAATGGCCAGCAGCTCCGCCTGCCGCAGGGGAAATGCCACCAGATTCTTGTCGGGGCGGGGGATAAAGTGATTGAGTCCCTCGTACTCCCGCCAGATCTGAAGGCGAAGGGCGTCCTCCAGCTCCATACGGCCCACATAGCCGGAGGAATTCATGGCGGACAGAGCGGCGGACACTGCGGCAGACCAGCCGGGCTGGGTGCGCAGATAGTCCAGGATGCTCTGTTCATTGGGCAGGCCCGCCATATGCTCAAAGTCAGAAAAACGAAGGCGCTTGCCGTACAGCGCCTTTACCTTTGCGGCAAGAGCGCCGTATCGCATATAGCTGTCGATCATGTCGCGACCACTCCTTTCTGCGCCCGTGGGATAGGGGTGCGGGGCGCATCAGGAACGGCCGCCCACAATTTTGAGGAAGAGCGTGTCCACCCACTGGTCTTTGTTCTGCTGATAGGCCCGCTCCACCTTGTCCATGGCGTCCTTGAGGCGCTTGTCCAGCTTTGCGATATCCTCCTCAGCACCCTTCCGCTCGGCCTTTTCCACCACCTCAATCCGGTGCTTGGCCCGGGCGAAATAATCCTCCCGCATGCGGGAGATATCCCGCTCCAGGTCGGCGTCCAGAGACTGCTGCTTTTCCTGGGCCTCGCGGGCGATCTCCTGGGCAGTATGCTCCGCGGCGATGATCCTGCTGACCAGGTCAATATACTCAGTTTCCATAACTTATGCTGTCACCTCCACGTGCTTTTGCCGGAGTACAAAAGACACAATAATTAGCTATGCATCAAACGTTATCATAGCACTTCGGAACACGAATTTCCACTGGAAAATAGACAAAAATTTAGCCGTTCTGGTGAACGTATTTTCTCATTCTACAAATGGAAAGCAGGGCCAGGAAGAAATGGCTGGACAAGCTGGAAAATGTGTGAAAAAGGTCTTGCGGAGGCAGGGTTTGACCCCGGAACGGCCCGGGGAATAAGGAGCGGGGAAGCCCGGGAGGGCATCCCCGCGGCGAGAGAAAAAACAGCCGCCGCCCCTTGCGGCTTTGTGTCCAGCGCATTATAATATAGGAATATTAAGCGGAGAACGGCTCCGCGCCCGCCGCCGGCCGGCGGATAAAACAAAACGACAGGAGGAGATCTGCATGACCAAGCTGCTCCAGCTCTTGGAAGAGGACTGCACCCTTACCCATGAGCAGCTCGCCGCGATGGCAAACATGACGGTGGAGGAGGTCAAGGCCGCCGTTAAGAAATATGAAGAGGAAAAGGTCATTCTGGGCTACCAGGCCATTGTGGACTGGAACACCACCGACCGGGAGGATGTGACCGCCCTGATTGAGGTGAAGGTTATCCCCCAGCGGGAGGAGGGCTTTGACCGCATTGCAGAGCGCATCTACCAGTACGACGAGGTGGAGGCCCTGTACCTGATGAGCGGCGCCTTTGACTTCACTGTGATCATCTCGGGCCGCACCCTGCGGGAGGTGGCCTCCTTTGTCAGCGACCGGCTGGCCCCGCTGGAGGGCGTCACAAGCACGGCCACCCACTTCATTCTGAAAAAATACAAAGAGAAGCACCTGATCTTTGAAAAGCAGGCGCCGGGAGAAAGGGAGTTTATTTTCGTATGAATTACGAGCGGATTATGTCCCAGCGGATTCAGGAGGTCCAGCCCTCCGGCATCCGCCGGTTCTTCGACATTCTGGAGGAGATGAAGGACGCCATCTCCCTGGGCGTGGGCGAGCCCGACTTCGTCACCCCCTGGCACATCCGGGACGCGGGCATCTACTCTCTGGAGAAGGGCCGCACCCGCTACACCTCCAACGCGGGCCTGGCCGAGCTGCGGCGGGAGATCGCCTCCTACCTGGAGCGCCGCTTTGACCTGAAATACGACTTCGCCAGCCAGATCGTGGTGACCGTGGGCGGCAGCGAGGGCATTGACCTGGCGCTGCGCTGCCTGGTCAACCCGGGGGACGAGGTCATCATCCCCGTGCCCTCCTTTGTGTGCTACGGGCCCCTGACGGCCATGGCCGGGGGCACCCCCGTGCTGGTGGAAACCCGGGCGGAGGACGAGTTCCGCCTCACCCCCGAGCGGCTGAAGCAGGCCATCACCCCCAAAACCAAGGCCCTGGTGCTGCCCTTCCCCAACAACCCCACCGGCGCGGTGATGGAGCGGTCCGACCTGGAGGCGATTGCGGAGGTCCTGCGGGGCACCGACATTATGGTCATCTCCGACGAGATTTACTCTGAGCTGACCTACGGCATGCACCACACCTCCATTGCCAACATCCCCGACATGTACGAGCGGACCATTGTCATCAACGGCTTTTCCAAGAGCCACGCCATGACCGGCTGGCGCATGGGCTACGTCTGCGGCCCCAAAGAGATCATCAAGCAGCTGCTCAAGCTCCACCAGTTCGGCATCATGTCCGCCCCCACCGTCAGCCAGTACGCCGCCGTGGAGGCCATGCGCAACGGCGACCGGGACATTGAGCGCATGCGGGACGAGTACGACGGCCGCCGCCGCTACCTGGTGGAGGGCCTGCGCCGCATCGGGCTGCCCTGCTTCGAGCCCAAGGGGGCCTTCTACGTGTTCCCTGACATCCGGGGCACCGGCCTGAGCTCCGACAAGTTCTGCGAGCGGTTCCTGATGGAGGAGAAGGTGGCCGTCATCTCCGGCACCGCCTTTGGCCCCGGCGGCGAGGGCTTCATCCGCTGCTGCTACGCCACGTCCATGAAGGACATCGCCGAGGCACTGACCCGCATGGACAACTTCCTCACCAACCTGCGCAAGAAGCAGGCCCGCGCCGCCGGGAACTGAGCGCTTCATCTATCAACGCCGAGAAAGGGGACGCAGAGATGTACATTACCTGTCTGGATATGGAGGGTGTGCTGGTACCGGAGATCTGGATCGCCTTTGCCGAGGCCAGCGGCATCCCTGAGCTCAAGCGCACCACCCGGGACGAGCCCGACTACGACAAGCTGATGCACTGGCGTCTGGGCGTGCTGAAGGAGCACGGCCTGGGCCTGAAGGAGATTCAGGAGACCATCGCCGCCATCGACCCGCTGCCCGGCGCGAAGGAGTTCCTGGATGAGCTGCGCAGCTTCACCCAGGTGATCATCCTCAGCGACACCTTTGAGCAGTTCGCCCAGCCCCTGATGAAGAAGCTGGGGTGGCCCACCCTGTTCTGCAACACACTGGAGGTGGCCCCCGACGGCATGATCACCGGTTTTCGGATGCGCTGTCCCCAGTCCAAGCTGACCACCGTCAAGGCCCTCCAGTCCATCGGCTATGACACCATCGCCGCCGGCGACAGCTTCAACGACCTGGGCATGATCCAGGCCGGCAAGGCCGGGTTCCTGTTCCGCAGCACGGAGCAGATCAAAGCCGACTACCCCCAGATCCCAGCCTATGAGGCCTTTGGAGACCTGCTTGCGGCCATCCGCGCCGCCATGGACTGACCGGCGGGAGCGAGAGCGGAAAGCGAGTGAGAAACATGGATAAACGCTTTGACGGACTGCCCTTCTCCCCGGCTGATATCCTCCTGCCCCAGAACTGCGACTATTCCAGGTGGTCGGTGGCCCCCTGCGACCAGTATACCTCCCAGCCGGAGTACTGGCAGCGGGTGGAGGAGTATGTGGGTGCCGCCCCCTCCGCCCTGCGGCTCATTTTGCCTGAGAGCTGCCTGGAGGGGCCGGATGTGGAGACCGACATCATGGATGTGAACAACACCATGACCCGCTACCTGCGGGAGGGGCGGTTCCGCACCCTGCCGGACGCCATGATCTACGTGGAGCGCACCCTGTCCGGCGGGCGGGTGCGCCGGGGGCTGCTGGGCATGGCGGATCTGGAGCAGTACGACTATGAGCCGGGCTCCGGCACCCTGATCCGGGGCACCGAGGGCACGGTGCTCAGCCGCATTCCGCCCCGGGTGGCGGTGCGGAAGAACGCCCCCATCGAGCTGCCCCACGCCATGCTCCTGGCCGACGACCCGGACCGCACCATCATGGACCCACTCACCGCCGCCAAGGATACCATGGAGGTGCTCTACGACTTCGAACTGATGGAGCAGGGCGGCCGCCTGAAGGGCTGGCTGCTGGGGGAGGACGAGAAGACCGCCGTGGCCTCCGCCCTGCGGGCCCTGGCCGATCCGGCGGTGTTCCGGCTGCGGTACGGCAGCGGCAGCGGCGCGCCGCTGCTCTTCGCCGTGGGAGATGGCAACCACTCTCTGGCCACCGCCAAGGAGTGCTACGAGCGGCAGAAGCGGCTTACGCCCCCGGAGCGCTGGGCAGAGCTGCCCGCCCGGTATGCCCTGTGCGAGGTGGTAAACCTCCATGATCAGTCTCTGGAGTTCAGCCCCATCCACCGGGTGCTCTTCGGCGTGGAGCCGGAGGACGTGATTCGCCAGCTCCTCTCCGCCTTCCCGGGGGCCCACCTGGGGCCGGGGGAGGGGCATGTGCTGGCCTTTGTCCACCGGGACGGCGCGGGCGTGGTGACCGTGCCCCATCCCGCCTCCCGCCTGCCTGTTGGGACCCTCCAGCCCTTCCTGGACGACTACGCCATCGCCCACCGCTGCCGCATGGACTACATCCACGGCGCGGACGTGGCCCGAACGCTGGCCGCCCAGCCGGGAAACCTGGCCTTCCTGCTGTCCGCCATGGACAAGGAGCGGCTGTTCTCCATCATCCTGCACGACGGGGTGCTGCCCCGCAAGACCTTCTCTATGGGGGAGGCCAACGAGAAGCGCTTCTATCTGGAGGCGCGGAAAATCAGATAGAGACAGAAGATAAGAGGGGCGCGGGCGGCCTGCCGTCCGCGCCCTCTGCTGGAGGAGACCTGTATGGCCACAATGGAAGTGAGCGCCTTTGCCAAGCTGAATCTGACCCTGGACGTGCTGGGAACCCGGCCGGACGGATACCATGAGCTGCGGATGGTGATGCAGTCCGTGTCCCTCCATGACACCATCACCCTGGAGACGGGCACCGGCCGGGGGCTGACGGTGGAGACCGACAGGGAGTTTCTCCCCACCGATGAGCGGAACCTGGCCGCCGCCGCCGCCCTGCGATTCTGCGAGGCCACCGGTACGGACCTGGGCGGGCTGACCCTGCGGATTGAAAAGCGCATCCCTGTGTGCGCCGGCATGGCGGGGGGCAGCACCGACGCAGCCGCGGTGCTCCGGGCGCTGAATGAGATGACAGGGGTCAACCTCCCCGTCGAGCGGCTGGCGGAGATTGGCCAGCGGGTGGGGTCCGACGTGCCCTACTGCGTCCTGGGCGGCACCGCCCTGGCCGAGGGCCGGGGAGAGCGGATCACCCCCCTGCCGCCGCTGCCCAAGTGTTACGTGGTGCTGTGCAAGCCCCCGTTTCCGGTGTCCACCCCTGAGCTCTTCGGCCGTATCGACAGCGTAAAGCTCCGCTGCCGTCCCGACACGGCGGGCATGCTGGAGGCCCTGGCGCACCGGGACCTGGAGGGGGCGGCCCGGCGGCTGTATAACGTGTTTGAGGACGTGCTCCCTGAGCGGAAGGCCGCCGAGATTGCCTCCATCCGCAACGCCCTCATCCAGTTCGGCGCCCTGGGCGCCTGCATGAGCGGCACCGGGCCGACGGTGTTCGGCCTCTTCCGCGACCCCGCCGCCGCCCACGGGGCCTGGGAGGAGCTGTCGGCGTCCTACCGGGATACCTTCCTGACCCAGGTCATATAAAGGATATCAAAAGGAGACCTGCCGCTTCCAAACGGCAGGTCTCCTTTTGTATGCTTATGTTCCGCTGACCGCCCGGTTGATGGCGGACAGGATGCCTTTGAGGGGGGCCAGGTTGATGTTGTGGGAGATGCCCACGCCGAAGTGGTCCCTGCCCTCCTGGTCCCGCAGCTGGATATAGGCCACGGCCATGGAGTCGGAGCCGTCGGAGATGGCGTGCTCCTTGTAGTCCACAAAGGTGAAGCGGTCCATCTTCTGGCCGTGGATGGCGTTAAAGAAGGCGTCGATGGGGCCGTTGCCTGAGCCGTTGACCTGGAAGGCGGCGTCATGGTGGCGGATGGTGCCCGCGAAGGTGACGTGGGAGTGGCCCTCCTCGTCGGTGAACTCGGCGAAGGAGTGGCGCACCAGCTGGTAGGGCTGGGTGGCGTCGATATAGTTCTCCTTGAACAGCTCGTAAATCCGCTCCGGCTTGAGCTCGGTGCCCACCCGGTCGGTCTCCACCTGGACAATGTGGCCGAACTCGGGGTGCATGGCCTTGGGCAGGTCGAAGCCGAAGTTGTGGTGCATGACGTAGGCGGCGCCGCCCTTGCCCGACTGGGAGTTGATGCGGATGATGGGCTCGTACTGCCGGCCCACGTCGGCGGGGTCGATGGGCAGATAGGGGATCTCCCAGTACTCGCTGCCGCTCTCCTCCATGTAGGCGGTGCCCTTGTTGATGGCGTCCTGGTGGGAACCGGAGAAGGCGGTGAACACCAGCTCGCCGGCGTAGGGCTGCCGCTCGCCCACCTTCATCTTGGTGCACCGCTCGTACATGGACTTGATTTTGTTGATGTCGGAGAAGTCCAGCTCCGGGTCCACGCCCTGGGTATGCATGTTCAGGGCCAGGGTGACCATGTCCACGTTGCCTGTGCGCTCGCCGTTGCCGAACAGGGTGGCCTCAATCCGCTCCGCGCCGGCCAGCAGGCCCATTTCGGCGGTGGCCACGCCGCAGCCCCGGTCGTTGTGGGGGTGGAGGGAGATGATGGCGCTGTCCCGGCTGGGCAGCTTGGAGATGAAGTACTCCAGCTCGTCGGCGAAGTAGTTGGGCATGCAGTTCTCCACCGTGGTGGGCAGGTTGAGGATGATCTTCTTCTCCGGCGTGGCGTGGATGGCCTCGATGACCGCCTGGCAGATCTCCACGGCGTAGTCCATCTCGGTGCCCATGAAGGACTCGGGGGAGTACTCGTACCGCAGGTCCATGCCCTCGGCGATAACGGGCTGGGACAGCTCGTAGATAAGCTTGGCGGCGTCGGTGGCGATCTTGGTGATGCCGTCCATGTCCATGTGGAACACCACCTTGCGCTGAAGGGTGGAGGTGGAGTTGTAGAAGTGGAGGATGACGTGCTTGGCGCCCCGGATGGCCTCAAAGGTCTTCTGGATGAGATGGGGCCGGGCCTGGACCAGCACCTGGATGGTCACGTCGTCGGGGATGTGGCCCCCCTCGATGAGCTCCCGGCAGATCTCGTATTCCGTCTCGCTGGCGGAGGGGAAGCCGATTTCAATCTCCTTCACGCCGATGTCCACCAGAGTGTGGAAGTACTCCAGCTTCTCCTGGAGGTTCATGGGGTCCACCAGGGCCTGGTTGCCGTCCCGCAGGTCCACCGAGCACCAGATGGGGGCCTTGGTGATCTGCTTGTCGGGCCAGGCGCGGCGCTCCATCTTCAGGGGGACGAAGGGGATGTACTTTTCATAGGCTTTTTTCATGACAGTGACCTCCTTTGAACGTGCGGCCAGGGGACGAAAAACGCCCCTGACCTAAAACAATTAGGTCAGGGGCGTAGAATACGCGGTACCACCCTGCTTCCGCCAGCCGTCTCCGGCGGGCGCTCATTGGCCTCCAACAAGGCCGTGGCCGGTAACGGGGCCAGACGTTCCGCCCTACTGTGGTTCGGGCGGACGGCTCAGGGACCAGTATTCGCGCGGCGCCCTCGCACCGGCTCGCACCAACCGCCGGCTCTCTGAGCGGGACCTGCCGCGCCTTCTTCCCTTCCTCGCCTTTTGCAATGTGATTGCATCTATTTTAGCGTAAGAAAGGACATTTGTCAATAGGGCGTTCAGGAGCACAGGGCCTACAGCGTTCAGGAGCACAGGGCCTGGCGTTCAGGAGCACAGGGCCTGGCGGAAGAGTACCGAGGGCATGGGCGTGCCGGAGAGGACCATCTCGCTCATTCGCTCCCGGGTGGCAGGGGAGAGACAGCACAGACACCGGTCGGCATCCAGTCGGGCGGTCTCGCCGTCCACTCCCAGGTGCTCCCGGAGATAGGCCTCCAGCAGAATCCGGTCGGTGTAGAGCCTGTTGGCGGCGCGCAGGCCGGCGGGAGTGAGGCGGACCCGGCCGTAGCGCCGCCGCTCAATCATGCCCTCCCGGTCCAGAATGCCCAGCATATGGGCCACGCTGGAGGCGGCCACGTTCAGCCGCCGGGACACGTCCACCGAGCGCACGGCATCCAGGCCGCCCCCCAGCTCATAGATGGTGAGCAGGTAGCGGCACGCGGTCTGGGAGAGTTCCACGGCTTCCGGCACCTCCTTCCTCAGCCCGCCAGCGCCCGGCCCAGCGCCCGGCAGCTGGCCAGAGCGTCCTCGTCCGGCGCCTCATTGCAGATAAGGCCCTCGCTGCCCTGGAGGACGGCGCCGGCGGCGTCGGCGCGGTCGTACCAGTCCCGCATCCACTGGCCGTCGCCCCAGCCGTAGGAGCCGAAGAGAGCCACGCGCTTGCCGGACAGGCTGGCCGACAGCGCCTCAAAGAAGGGCTCAAACTCCCC
This sequence comes from uncultured Pseudoflavonifractor sp., assembly GCA_904419835.1. GTDB lineage: Bacteria > Bacillota > Clostridia > Oscillospirales > Oscillospiraceae > Pseudoflavonifractor. Next base: position 16,934 of record CAJFTA010000047.1, read on the forward strand.
CTCCTCCAGCACCTCGGCGCCCATGGCGGGGCAGCCAAGGGCCAGGCGGTCATACCCGGCGGCGTCGGCGGCGGAAATCTGGTCTACGGAGAAGAGGGACGCATCGGCCCCGGCCTCCCGGGCCCCCTCTACCACGGCCTGGGCCATGGCCTCGGTGTTGCCCGTACCGCTCCAATAGATGACTGCAAGCTTGCTCATAACAAAAACCTCCTTAAATTTTGAGAGAACGTTCAAGTCTTACGCCGCCGGGCGCTCCGCCGCGCCCAGCAGGTCCAGCAGGGAGCGCCCCCGCTCCAGCCGGCTGCATAGGGCGGAGCGGCAGAGGGCGAACTTGCGGAACTGCCGCATGGCCCCCTCCACGTCCTGATAGACCTTCCACTCGCCGCACAGCCGGCAGCCGCTGCCGCCGTGGGTCATAAAGCCCACCACGTCCTCGGGGGGATACCCCAGGAACAGGCCCAGCTCGTGGGGGAAGCCCCCGCCCGCGGCAATCCGGCCGCTGAGACAGCGGAGGAGGGCAGCGGGGGAGGCCCCGGCGGGGTAGCCCGCCTCCTCCAGCAGCCCGGACACCCGGGGAGAGCGGAGGCACCGCTCCAGCAGCTCGGGCCGGTAGACCAGAAGGAGAAAGCGGCGGCGGCACCGGCACAGCACCTCCATCCGAATGCCCCGGTTCTCCAGCCGCCGGGAGTAGGCCACGGCCAGCCGGGGCAGGGCGGGATACTCGGCTGCCGGCAGGGAGATGAGGCAGGCGGGCTTGAGCCCCACCAGGGCCGGGGCGCAGTGGTAGGCCACGGAGCGCTCAAATTGCGCGTGCATCATTGCGGGTTCCTCCTTAATGGTTAGTTAAAACTAACCATTGGTGAAATAAAAAATGGCTGGAATGCCTAATGGTTAGTTAAAACTAACTGAATATAGAGTACCACATTCAGAAATGCCTGTCAATCCTCTTTTTGAAACCGTAACTCCCTGCCTTTAACGGGTTTCCGCCGCCGGGAATGCTGCTTTATAATTTATAAAATCAGGCGGGAGAGACAGCCGGGGAGAGGCGGCCGGAAGAGTGCCACAAAGCGATCGTGCAAAAACGGCTTTTTGGATAAAAAATAAGCAGAATCTGGCCTTGCTTAAATGGGCGGCAGAGACTAGAATAGAGACGAAAGAACGGCCCGGAAGGGCAGGGATTGACTACAATGAAAAAGGAGAAATGTGCCATGATTCGGATTTACGCGGCGGAAAACTATGAGGAGATGAGCGAGAAGGCGGCGCGCATCATCGCGGCGCAGGTGATTGTAAAGCCGGAGTGCGTGCTGGGCCTGGCCACGGGGTCCTCCCCGGTGGGCACCTACCAGCGGCTGGTGGAGCGG
>CAJFTA010000048.1 GCA_904419835.1 uncultured Pseudoflavonifractor sp.
TGCGGAGCAAAGCGACTTTGATGGTGTCCACGGCATCATGGCCTATAACCGCACCTTACAGCAGCCGGGTAGAGCCCACCAGATCAAGCCAATGGAGGAATGGATCGTGTCGGTGGGCAAGCACCAGGGAGTCATTGAGGGGAAGACGTGGGTTAAGGTTCAGACGATTTTGGAGCGTAACAAATCCAAAAGCTACCGCAAGCCCCGCAGCAATGTGGCCCTGCTCTCCGGCCTGCTGATCTGCGGCAACTGCGGCGAGTATATGCGCCCTAAACTGTCCAAGCGGCGAAACGCAAAGGGGGAGTTCATTTATACCTACCTCTGCTCCATGAAGGAGCGCAGCCGGGGCCATGTCTGCAACATGAAAAACTGCAACGGCAATACATTGGACGCCGATGTCATAGAGCAGCTGAAACATTTGAGTGAAGACGGCTCCGATTTTATCCGTCAACTGGAACAGAGCAAGCGGGTGCTGCTGGGCAACCGTCAAAGCTATGACGAGGAGATCTCCAACTTGGAGTCCGAGATCGCCGCAAATGAGGAGGAGATCAAAGGCCTTGTCTCTGCCCTGGGAAAGTCCTCCGGCACTTCCGCTGAAAGTTACATCATGCAGCAGATCGATGAACTGCACGAAAAAGGGGAGGGCCTGAAGCGACATTTGGCGGAACTGAAAGAACTGACCTCCAGCCATGCCCTGGCGGACATTGAGTTTGACCTGTTGGCGCAGATGCTGTCCACATTCAAGGACACCGTTGACAAAATGACGGTGGAGCAGAAGCGGGCAGCCATCCGTACCTTTGTCAAGGAGATCATCTGGGATGGGACGGACGCCCATGTGGTGCTGTTTGGCTCGGAGTATGAATACGAGTTTCCCAAGACGCCGGCGGGCGTGGGGAAGCAAGTCGCAGGCAGTAAAACAGAGGAAAATCTTGCAGAAGCGGCAGAAGGGAGCCTTGCGGAGCCGTCAGGAGCAGGTAGCAAATGAAATTCTGATGCACTTCCGCAGCCGGAAAAAGCTCCAGGGGGAGGTGTCCCTGTCGGACACGCTGGAGGCGGACGGGGACGGGAGTTCCCTCTCCCTGATGGACGTCATCAGTGTGGACGACGACATGCTGGACAATCTGGATGCCCGGGAATCCTGCATCCGGGTGCGCCAGTGCGTGAAGGACTGCCTGAATGAGCGGGAGGCCATGATCATCGCCCTGCGCTACGGCCTGGGCGGCCAGAACCCGCTGACTCAGCGGGAAATTGCCGCCCGGTGCGGCATCTCCCGGTCCTATGTATCGCGCATTGAAAAAAAGGCGCTGCAAAAGCTGGAGCAGGCCATGGAGGCGGCGCCGAAAGGGAAGGATACGGCGAAAAACAGCTGAAGGAGCAAAAAAACGATAAGGTCCGCTCTGCACAGACGGAGCGGACCTTATCGGCACTTAAATCTGTTTTGCGGGTGGGCATCAGGCCGGGACCCGGCGGGAGAAGGGCTCAGTGCTGCGCCTCGGGCGCGGGGAGGGGAATCTCCGGCATCAGCTCGTCGCTGACAATGGCCAGCATCTCCTCCAGCTTGGCGCAGTCGGCAGGGGAGAAGCGCTCGGCGATGCGGCCCATCACCTTGTGCACATAGTTGTTGCTGATATTGTAGTAGTCAATATACTTCTGGGTGGGGCGCAGGTGGTACTCCCGCTTGTCGTGCTCGGACTGAAGCTTCTCCACATAGCCCTTTTTGATCAGGCTGTTGACCTTATAGGCGGCATTGGGGGGAGAGATCTTCATAAATGAGGCGAACTCGTTGATGGTGGGCAGGCGAAGGGCCTGAATGGCCTCCATACAGAAGGTCTCCACCGTGGTGAGACTGGCCTCCCGGCTCTGAAAACGATCGAAGATTTCGCGATAAAAATGCAGCTTGAATTTTGTATACACGTCCTGAAACCGCTGTTCCAGCATCATTTCCGCCTCCATCAGACAGAGCCCGGCCGCAGCCGGACAAAACTTCACTTCCGTGCCAGGAAAAATCGCGCTGGGGGGGCATCCAGACACTATGGTTACCTAAACGGGGCGGAAAGAGCAGCCTTACTTTCCGGCGTCGGCGATGGCGAAAATCAGCTCCGCCGTGGCGGCGATCTCGCCGTCCACCGTGGCGACGGCCTCGCCGAAGCCCACGGGGCCCTTCCGCTTGGTCAGGGTGCACTTGAGCTCCAGTACGTCCCCGGGCACCACCTGGCGCTTGAACCGGGCGTTCTTGATGCCGCCGAACAGAGCCAGCTTGCCCCGGTTCTCCGGCACGGACAGGAGGGCCACCGCCCCCACCTGGGCCAGCGCCTCAATGATGAGCACGCCGGGCATAATGTGCTTCTGGGGGAAATGGCCGCAGAAGAACTGCTCGTTGGCGGACACGCACTTGATGCCCTGAACCCACTTGCCCTCCTCGCCGTCGGTGATGCGGTCCACCAGGGCAAAGGGGTAGCGGTGGGGCAGGATTTCGGCGATCTGATTGGAATTGAGCTGCATTACGCTTCCTCCCATCTCTTCAGCAGGATGCTGGCGTTGTGGCCGCCGAAGCCCAGGGAGTTGGACATGGCGTACCGCAGGGAAGCCTTACGGCCCTCGTTGGGCACCACGTCCAGATCGCACTCCGGGTCGGGGACCTGGTAGTTGATTGTGGCGGGGACAAAGCCCTCCTTCAGGGACAGGGCGGTGAAAATGGCTTCCACAGCGCCTGCCGCGCCCAGCATGTGGCCGGTCATGGACTTGGTGGAGCTCATCATCAGCTCCCCGGCGTGGGCGCCGAACACAGTCTTGACGGCGGCGGTCTCGCCGCTGTCATTCAGGTGGGTGGAAGTGCCGTGAGCGTTGATGTAGTCCACCGCGCCGGGGGCTACGCCGCCGTCGGCCAGGGCGATGGCCATGGCGCGGGCGCCGCCCTCACCGCCGTCGGCGGGGGCGGTCATGTGGTAGGCGTCGCAGGTGGCGCCGTAGCCCACCACCTCGGCGTAGATCCTGGCGCCCCGGGCCACGGCGCGGGAATACTCCTCCAGCACCAGAATGCCCGCGCCCTCACCCATGACAAAGCCGCTGCGCTCCGCGTCGAAGGGGATGGAGGCCCGGGCCGGGTCGGTGGCGGTGGAGAGGGCCTTCATGGAGGTGAAGCCGCCGATGGCCAGGGGAGTGACGGCGGCCTCGGTGCCGCCGCAGATCATCACGTCGGCGTAGCCGTCCCGAATGTAGTGGAAGGCGTCGCCCACGGCGTTGGTGCCGCCGGCGCAGGCGGTGACGGGGCAGGTGCACATACCCTTGCAGTTGTGGGCGATGGCGATGAGACCGGCGGCCATGTTGGAGATGGCCATGGGGATATAGAAGGGGGAGACCCGGTCAAATCCCTTCTCCAGGCCCTTGGTGTGCTCGGACTCGTGGACGTCCAGGCCGCCGATGCCGCTGGAGACGATGACGCCCCGGCGGCAGGGATCGTCAGAGGCCAGGTCCAGGCCGCTGTCGGCCACGGCCTCCTTGGCGGCGGCCATGGCCAGCTGGGTGTACCGGGCCATCCGCTTGACCTCCTTCTTGTCCAGGACGGACGCGGGGTCCCAGTCCTTGACCTCGGCGGCCAGCTTGACCTTCTGGTTTTCGGTGTTATAGCGGGTGATAGGGGCCACGCCGCACTTGCCCGCGCGGACGGCGGCCCAGCTCTCGGGCGCGGTATGCCCGATGGGGGTGACGGCCCCCAGGCCGGTGATGACCACTCGGCGTTTTTCCATAATAACCTCCATTTTCAACACAGCGCTCAACGGCGGGTCACATGGACATGCCGCCCAGCCTGTCGAAAAAATCTTTTCGACAGGCTGTTGCACTTTTTCAAACTTTAAAAAAGTTCGAAAAAGTGGTTTGATTGCACGCGAAAGACAACCCTGACGGTTTTCTTTCACACTATCTTTTCCTCCGAAACCTTGCGCCTCAGGGTTTATCGAAAGCCTTGGGCGGCATGTCACATGGACATGCCGCCGTCCACTGCCAGCACCTGGCCGGTGATGTACCCGGCCTCGTCCGAGGCCAGGAAGGCCACGGCGCTGGCCACGTCCTCCGCCGCGCCCAGGCGGGCCATGGGGATGGAAGAGAGAATGGCCTCCTTGGCCTTGTCGGGGAGCACGGCGGTCATATCGGTGTCGATAAAGCCGGGGGCCACCGCGTTGACCGTGATGTTCCGCCCGGCCAGCTCCTTGGCCAGAGACTTGGTCATGCCGATGACGCCGGCCTTGCTGGCGGCGTAGTTCACCTGGCCCGCGTTGCCCCGCAGGCCCACCACGGAGCTCAGGGAGATGATGCGGCCGCGGCGCTGCTTCATCATGGGCCGGACGGCGGCCTTCATGCAGAGGAAGGCGCCCTTCAGGTTGGTGTCCACCACGGCGTCAAAGTCCTCCTCCTTGAGGAGCATGAGCAGGTTGTCCCGGGTGATGCCGGCGTTGTTGACCAGGATGTCAATGGCGCCGAACTTCTCCAGGGCGGCGTCGAACAGGGCCTTGACCGCGTCGGCGTCGGCCACGTTGCCCTGGACCGCCAGAGCCTGGACGCCCAGGGCCTGGCAGTCGGAGACGGTCTGGTCGGCGGCGGCGGTGTTGCCGGCAAAGGACAGGACGATATTGCAGCCCCGGCGGGCCAGCTCCAGGCATACGGCCCGGCCGATGCCACGGCTGCCGCCGGTGACGATGGCGGTTTTTCCGGTGAGGCTCATCAGGATTCTCCTTTCAGGGCCGCGGTGAGGGCGTCCAGGTCGGCGCAGGTCTCCACGGCGAAGGTGCGGATGGCGGGGCAGGTCTTGCGGACAAAGCCGGAGAGCACCTTGCCCGGGCCGATCTCCACGATGGTGTCCACCCCCAGGGCCTCCAAGCGGCGGATGGTGTCCTCCATGCGGACGGAGGACTGGACCTGCCGCTCCAGCAGGGCGGGGATGGTGTCGCCCTCGCCCATCTCACGGCCCAGGCAGTTGAAGAGCACGGGGAAGGCCATGGGGGCGAACTCCACCGAGCGGAACCGCTCGGCCAGGGCGTCCCCTGCGGGCTTGAGGAGGGAGGTGTGGAAGGGGCCGCTGACCTTCAGGGGCAGGGCCCGCTTGGCCCCCAGCTCCTTGGCCAGGGCGGCGGCCTTCTCCACGGCGGACTTCTCGCCGCCGATGACCAGCTGGCCGGGGCAGTTGTAGTTGGCGATCTCCACCACGCCCAGAGAAGTGGCCTGGTCGCAGGCGGACTGGAGGGTGGGCGCATCCAGGCCCAGCACGGCCATCATGGCGCAGTCCATGCCCTGGGCGGCCTGGGTCATGGCCTTGCCACGGAAGGCCACCAGGGACACCGCCTCAGCGGCGGAGAACACGCCGGCGGCGTGGAGGGCGGAGTACTCGCCCAGGCTCAGGCCGGCGGCGTAGTCGGGCTCAATGCCCCGCTCGTAGAGCAGGGCGGTGACGCCGGCGGCAAAGGCCACCATGGCGGGCTGGGTATAGGCGGTCTGGTTAAGGACGCCGGCGGCGTCGGTGAAGGAGACCTCCTTCAGGTCAAAGTCCACCCGCTCCGCCGCGCTGTCCAGCACGGAGCGGAAGGCGGCATGGGCCTCGTACAGGTCGGCGCCCATGCCGGGGTGCTGGCTGCCCTGTCCGGCGTACAGAAAGGCAAGGCTCACAGGTCGTTCACCATACCTTTCACGCAGGACTGGTAGTCGGCGTACAGCTCCTCCAGAATGGCCCGCACGGGGCGGATCTCGTGGAGCTGGCCGGCCACCTGGCCCGCCATCAGGCTGCCCATCTCGGTGTCGCCCTCAAAGACGGCCCGGCGCAGGGAGCCCAGGGTCAGCTTCTCACGCTCGGCCAGGGGGATGTTCTCCTTCTCCATGCGGATGTACTCCTTGGCCATCTTGTTCTTGAGCACCCGGACGGGCGCGCCGGTGGTGCGGCCGGTGACAATGGTGTCGGTGTCGCTGGCTTTGAGGAGGGCCTGCTTGTAGTTGGGGTGGATGGGGCACTCCTCGCTGACCAGCAGGCAGGTGCCGATCTGGACGCCGCAGGCGCCCAGAGCGTAGGCGGCGGCCAGCTGGCGGCCGCTGGCGATGCCGCCGGCGGCGATGACGGGCACGTCCACCGCGTCGGCCACCTGGGGCACCAGGGCCATGGTGGTCATCTCGCCCACGTGGCCGCCGCTCTCGGTGCCCTCGGCGATGACGGCGTCAATGCCGTACCGGGTGAGGCGCTTGGCCAGCACGGCGGCAGCCACCACGGGGATGACGATGATGCCCGCCTCTTTCCAGGCGGGGATATACTTGCCCGGGTTGCCGGCGCCGGTGGTGACCACCTTCACGCCCTCCTCAATGACCACCTTGGCCATCTCGTCCACGGCGGGGTTCATCAGCATCAGGTTGACGCCGAAGGGCTTGTCGGTGAGGGCCTTGCAGCGGCGGATGTTCTCCCGCAGGCTGTCGGCGTTCATGCCGCCGGAGCCGATGAGGCCCAGGGCGCCGGCGTTGGACACGGCGGCGGCAAATTCGCCGGTGGCGATGTTGGCCATGCCGCCCTGAATAAAGGGAAACTCCGTTCCCAGCAGCTCGTTGAGTTTCATAGAGACCTCCATGCGCCTGCCGGCGCGTTCAGATTTTTCAGTGTGCTTCCCCATCCAGCTCCAGGATGGCGCCGCCCCAGGTCAGGCCGCCGCCGAAGCCGGAGAGCAGGGCCCGCATGCCGGGCTTGAGGGCGCCCGAGGCGCACAGCTCATGGAGCAGCAGGGGGATGCTGGCGGCGGAGGTATTGCCGTACCTGGCGATGTTCTTGGGGCACTTCTCCGGGGGGAGGTGCAGGTTCTTCACCACCCGGTCAATGATGCGCTCATTGGCCTGGTGGAGCACAAACAGGTCGATGTCCTCGGCGGTCATGTGGGCCTGTTCCAGCACCTGGGTGATGCACTTGGGTACGGTTTCCACCGCGAATTTGAACACGGCGGTGCCCTCCATGTGGATATAGGGAGGCACGCCGGTGCCCGCGCCGGGGATGTGGAGGACCTTCTCGTCCCCCCGGGCCCCCACCACGGTGTGGAGCACGGGGCAGTCGGGCCCGGACCGGACCACGGCGGCCCCCGCGCCGTCGCCGAAGAGGATGCAGGTGGTGCGGTCGGTGAAGTCCACCAGGCGGGTGAAGGCCTCGCCGCCCACCACCAGGCCGTACTTCCTGGGGCAGGCGTCCAGCAGGCACTGGGCGGTGTGCAGCCCGTAGAGGAAGCCGGAGCAGGCCGCGTTCAGGTCCATGCACAGGCAGTCCTCGGGCAGGCCCAGCTCACGCTGGAGCAGGCAGGAGACGGAGGGGGTAATGAAATCGGGGGAGATGGTGGCCACCAGGCACACCCCCAGGTCGGCGGGGGAGATGCCCGCCCGATCCATGGCTTGGCGGGCGGCGTCCATGCAGAGGGAGAGCTGGGTCTCGTCGGTGCAGTAGCGCCGCTCCTTGATGCCGGTGCGGGTGGTGATCCACTCGTCGCTGGTCTCCACCATGGCGGCCATGTCGTCGTTGGTGACCACTTTGACCGGCGCGGCCGCGCCGGTGCCGCAGAGTTTAATACCGTTCATCCCCGATCCCTCCTTATGGCTTGATTTCCCATGGCCCGGAATTTCTTGTAGCGCTGCCGGGCCAGGGCGGAGCCGCTCAGTTTGAGCAGGGGGGCCAGACTCCGGCTGATGGCGCCGTCCACGGCGGTGAACACGGCGTCGGGGGCGGTATGGGCCCCGCCCTCAGGCTCGGGAATGATCTCGTCGATGACGCCCAGCTCCAGCAGGTCGGCGGCGGTGAGCTTCATCACGTCGCAGGCCTCGCTGCTGCGGGAGGCGTCTTTCCACAAAATGGCGGCAAAGCCCTCGGGGGAGAGGACGGAGTACACCGCGTTCTCCAGCATGAGCACGCTGTTGCCCACGCCCAGGGCCAGCGCGCCGCCGCTGCCGCCCTCGCCGGTGACCACCGAGACGACGGGCACCGTCAGGGCGGAGAGAATGGACAGGCATCGGGCGATGGCCTCGCCCTGGCCTCTGGCCTCGGCCTCCAGGCCGGGGTAGGCGCCGGGGGTGTCGATAAAGGTGATGACAGGGCGGCGGAACTTCTCCGCCTGCTCCATCAGCCGCTGGGCCTTCCGGTACCCCTCGGGGCTGGGCATGCCGAAGTTGAACTTCAGGTTCTCCTCCAGGGTGCGGCCCTTCCGGTGGCCGATGACGGTGACGCTCTGGCCGTGGTAGAGGGCCACGCCGCCCAGAATGCTGGGGTCCTCGCCGAAATGGCGGTCCCCCCGCAGCTCAAAGAAGTCGGTGAAAAGGGCGGAGATAAAGTCCGCCGTGCCCGGCCGCTGGGGGTTCCGGGCCAGGGCCACCCGCTGGACGGGGGTAAGGGTCTGATTCATCGGTCGCGGCCTCCCTTCGGGTCATGGAGCCGCAGCAGGCGGCTCAGCGTGGCGCGCAGCTCCTGGCGGGGCACAACCGCGTCCAGGAAGCCGTGGCTGAGCTGGTACTCCGCGCTCTGGAAGCCCTTGGGCACCGGCTGGCCGATGGTCTGCTCCACCACCCGGGGGCCGGCAAAGCCCACCAGGGCCTCGGGCTCGGCCAGCATATAGTCGCCCAGGCTGGCAAAGCTGGCGGTGACGCCGCCGGTGGTGGGGTGGGTAAAGACCGAGATGTACAGCCCGCCGGCGGCGGAGAAATGCTCCAGGGCGGCGGCGGTCTTGGCCATCTGCATCAGGGAGAGGATGCCCTCCTGCATCCGGGCCCCGCCGCTGGCGGAGAACAGGATGAGGGGCAGGCGGTTCTTCTCGGCGTACTCCACCAGGCGGGTGACCTTCTCGCCTACGGCGGCGCTCATGCTGCCCATGAAAAAGCGGCTGTCCAGCACGCCGACAGCCGTCCTGCGGCCCTCGATGCGGCCCGTGGCGGTGACCACGGCCTCGCTCAGGCCGGTGCGCCGCCCCGCGTCGGCCAGCTTCCCGGCGTAGCCGGGAAAGGCCAGGGGGTCGGCGGAGGCCAGACGCTCGTCCAGCTCCCGGAAGGTGCCCGGGTCCAGGATGAGGCTGAGCCGGTAGTAGGCGCTGACGGCGTGGTGATGGCCGCAGCGGGGGCAGACATAGAGGTTCTTGTGCAGCTCGCCCCTGGGCACCTCGGCCCCGCAGGCGGGGCAGGCCGGGGCGGGGGCGGAGCGGGGGCCGCCGCTGCGCAGGTTTTTGAGGGCCAGCAGCTTCTCGCGGCGGCGGGTAAATACGTTGCTCATTGCTTCTCCTCGCTTCCGCAGCGGCTCCAGGACAGGAGTGCTTTCAGCTCACGGTCCAGAAAGCCGGTGGTGCAGCTTCCCCGGACAAAGTCCGGGTGGTACAGAATCTGGTGGAGCAGTTCGGCGTTGGTGGCGTACCCCTCCACAATCAGCTCCTCCATGGCCCGGCGCATCCGGCGGATGGCCTCCAGCCGGGTGGGGGCGTGGACGATGATCTTGGCGGCCAGGGAGTCATAGAAGGGGGAGAGCTCGTAGCCGGTGTAGAGGGCGGAGTCCACCCGCACGCCGCAGCCGCCGGGGAGATGGAGAAACTCCGTCTTGCCCGGGCAGGGACGGAAGCCGTTGGCCGGGTCCTCGGCGTTGATGCGGCACTCAATGGCGTGGCCCTGGAGCTTCACATCCTCCTGGGTCAGGGACAGGGGCAGCCCCGCGGCGATGCGGATCTGCTCCCGCACCAGGTCGGTGCCGGTGACCATCTCGGTGATAGGGTGCTCCACCTGAATCCGGGTGTTCATCTCAATGAAGTAGAAGTGACCCTCGCCGTCCAGCACGAACTCGATGGTGCCGGCGTTCTCATAGCCTGCCGCCTTGGCAGCGGCCACGGCGGCGGCGCCCATCTGCTCCCGCAGCTCGGGGGTAAGAGCCTTGGAGGGGGCCTCCTCCAGCATCTTCTGGTTGCGGCGCTGGATGGAGCAGTCCCGGTCCCCCAGGTGGATCACGTTGCCGTGGCGGTCGGCCAGAATCTGGAACTCAATGTGCCGGGGGTCCAGAATCAGCTTCTCCAGGTACATCTCGCCGCTGCCGAAGCAGGCCACCGACTCGGCCCGGGCCTCCTCAAAGAGGGAGACAAAGCTCTCGGCGTCGTACACCCGGCGCATGCCCCGGCCGCCGCCGCCGGCGGAGGCCTTGATGAGCACCGGATAGCCGATGGCGTCGGCCACAGCCTTGGCGGACTGGGCGTCGGGCACCGGGCCGTCGGACCCGGGCACCACGGGCACGCCCGCCTTCTGCATCAGCGCCCGGGCGGAGGCCTTGTTGCCCATGGCCCGGATCACGTCCCCGGAGGGGCCGATGAAGGTGATGCCCTCCTCCTGGCAGGCGTCGGCAAAGGCGTCGTTCTCAGACAGGAAGCCGTAGCCCGGGTGGATGGCGTCGCAGCCCGAAGCCTTGGCCACGGTGAGAATGGCGTCCATGTTCAGATAGCTGTCGGCGGCCTTGGCCGGGCCGACGCAGTAGGCGCTGCCGGCAAACTGGACGTGGAGGGCGTCCGCGTCGGCCTGGGAGTAGACCGCCACGGTATCAATGTCCATTTCCCGGCAGGCCCGCAGGACCCGGAGGGCGATCTCCCCCCGGTTGGCAATCAAAACCCGCTTGAACATGGCTCAGACCGCCTTATAGCGCAGCAGGGGGGCGCCGAAGGAGACCAGGGCGCCGTCCTCCTGGAGCAGCGCCTCAATGACGCAGTCGCAGGGGGCGGTGACCTCGTTCATCATCTTCATGGCCTCCATCAGGCAGACCGTCTGGCCCTTCTTCACCTGGTCGCCCACGGAGACAAAGGGGGCGGCCCCGGGGGAGGGGGCGGCGTAGTAAGTACCCACCAGGGGGGCGGTGATGACGCTGCCCTCCTCCTCGACGGCGGCAGGCGCGGCGGAGACCGCGGGGGCCGCCGCCACGGGCGCGGCGGCGGGTACGGTCCCGGCCGCCTTGCTCAGCTCCAGGGAGAAGTCCTTGCAGGTGAACTTCATGCTGACGGCCGCGCTGCCCTCAAAGCGCGCCATCAGCTCAAACACGTCCTGATTGCTCATGGGCCGTGCCTCAGGCCTTGTGGGACTCGATGTAGGCCATCAGATCGCCCACGGTCTTCATGTTGGGCAGGTCGTCGTCCTCGATGGTCACGCCGGAGGCCTCCTCCAGAGCCATGGACAGCTCCACGGCGGCCAGAGAGTCGGCGCCCAGGTCCTCGGCCAGAGTGGCCTCCATGGTCACGTCCTCAGCATCACAGCTCAGGGTCTCAACAATGATATCGCGCATTTCTTCGAAAGTCATAACAACATACTCCTCATTATTTTATTCAATTATTTTAATTAAAAATTTTTAAGTAAAATAATTTAAGCGCTATTTTATCCACAAGACGGGGATCTGTCAAGTATTTTTTTACCAAAAAATAGGGCGCCTTGCTTCGGAGAACGGAGTGTGCTAGGATAGAGGACGTGAACCGGAAGCACAAAAAACGGAGCAAAACCCGGATACAACGGCATAAAGTGAGGAAAAAGCCATGACTTGTGGAAATTGCTATATCGTTGGCGCAGGTGAGCGGACAATCGCCCTGCCCGCGCCGGAGCAGGGGGATCTGCTCATCGCCGCCGACGGCGGTTACGCCTGGCTGAAGGAGCGGGGACTGAAGCCCGACCTGGTGGTGGGGGACTTTGACTCCATGGCCGAGCCTGACGGCGTGGCCCATCTGGTGCGCCTGCCCAAGGAGAAGGACGAGACCGACACCATGGCCGCCGTCCGGCTGGGCCGGGCGCGGGGCTACCGCCGGTTCCACATCTTCGGCGGCACCGGCGGCCGCTTTGACCACACCCTGGCCAACCTCCAGCTGCTGGCCTGGCTCTCCCGCCGGGGGGAGGAGGGGCGGCTGTACGGCCCGGACTGGACCGCCGCGGCCATCACCGGCGGGACCCTGGAATTCGGCCCGGAGCACCGGGGCATGATCTCGGTGTTTGCCCACTCGGATACCGTCCGGGGGGTGACGATTGAGGGGCTGAAGTACAGCCTCTCCGACGCGGAGCTGGACAACGGCTTCTCCCTGGGGGTGAGCAACGAATTTACCGGCGTTCCCGCCAGGGTGTCGGTGAAGGAGGGAACATTATTAATTGTATGGGAGAGCAGAGAAATGCTCCGCTGAAATACTTGACATATGTCAGAAACAGAGTATAATAACTGACATAAGTCAGAAACGGAGGGAGAACAGATGCCCAGGCCCCAGAAGTGCAGAAGGGTGTGCCAGCTGCCCGGCTGGGCGGGCTTTGCCCCGGTGGGGGAGCGGCCCGGCCCGGAGGAGCCGGTGGTGCTGACGGTGGACGAGTTCGAGGTCATCCGCCTGCTGGACCTGGAGGGGCTGACCCAGGAGGCCTGCGCGGCCCAGATGGAGATCGCCCGCACCACGGTCACCGGCATCTGCGACAGCGCCCGCCGCAAGCTGGCCGACGCTTTGGTGAACGGAAAGCGGCTGGTCATCGCCGGCGGAAATTACCGCCTGTGCGACGGGCCGGGCTGCTGCCACCGCCGGGGCGGCTGCCGGAGAAAACAGTGTTTTGGAGGAGAAGACAGATGAAAATTGCGGTAACCTATGAGAACGGACAGGTTTTTCAGCACTTCGGACACACGGAGCAGTTTAAGGTGTACAATGTGGAGAACGGCGCGGTGACCGCTTCCGCCGTGGAACCCACCAACGGCAGCGGCCACGGCGCACTGGCCGGGTTCCTGAAGGGGCTGGGGGTGGACACCCTGATCTGCGGCGGCATCGGCGGCGGCGCCATCGCCGCCCTGGGGGAGGCCGGCATCACCCTCTACGGCGGCGTGTCCGGCGACGCCGACGCCGCGGTGGAGGCCCTGCTGGCTGGCAATCTGGCCCGCAATGTAGAGCCAACCTGCCACCACCACGACCACGGCCACCATGAGTGCCACAGTCATGACCATGGCCATGGTCACACCTGCGGCGGCCACTGCGGCGGCTGAGCCCATCGGAAAACAGAGACAGCGGACCGTCTTCCGGCGGTCCGCTGTTTTTTCTGCCTGGGACGGCGAAAATTTTTCGTAGGGAAAAGATTCCCGGTGTACTTGTGCAAAAGACAAAAGGGAGCTATAATCTGCTGGTGCTGTTTTTTATGTGAGGAGGGAGCCTGTGGCAAAAACCATGGAGCCAATGACCAGCGGCTCGATTTGGAAACGGATGATCCTGTTTGCCCTGCCGCTGATGCTGGGGAATCTGTTCCAGCAGATGTACAATACCGTAGACTCGTTGATTGTGGGAAGATTTGTAGGCAGCAGCGCGCTGGCGGCGGTCAGCTCGTCGGGCAGCCTGATCGGCATGCTCATCGGCCTGCTGAGCGGCATCTCCTCCGGCGCGGGCGTCATCGTGGCCCGGCACTTCGGCGCCGGGGACAGGGAGGGGCTGCACCGCACCGTGCATACCATCGTGGCCTTCGGCCTGGCGGCGGGCGTGGTGATGACCGCTGTGGGCGTACTGCTCTCGCCCCAGATTCTGATGTGGATGGGCACGCCGGAGAGCGTGATGGCGGAGTCTGTGACGTACCTGCGGATCTATTTCTGCGGTTCCCTGGCCGTTATGATGTACAACGTTTTTGTGGGTATTTTGCAGGCGGTGGGGGACGGCAGGCACCCGCTGTACTACCTGATCGCCTCGTCCGTTGTCAACCTGGGGCTGGATCTGCTGTTCATCCAGGCCTTTGACGCCGGCGTGGGCGGCGCGGCGCTGGCCACGGTGATCTCCCAGGTGGTAAGCGCTCTGCTCTGCCTCATCCAGCTGATACGGACAAAGGAGGACTACCGGCTGGAGCTCAGGTCGATCCGGTTCGAGCGGGATATCCTGGGGCAGATTGTCCGGGTAGGCCTGCCCTCCGGCGTGCAGAACTCCATCATCGCCTTTGCCAATGTGATTGTCCAGTCCAATGTCAACGCCTTCGGAGAGATGGCCATGGCCGGCTACGGTGCCTATGCCAAGATTGAGGGCTTCGGCTTCCTGCCCATCAACAGCTTTACCCTGGCGCTGACCACCTTTGTGGGCCAGAATCTGGGAGCCACGCAGTATGAGCGGACAAAAAAGGGAGCCCGCTTCGGAATTCTGATGACCGTCACCCTGGCGGAGGCCATCGGTGTGCTGGTGTTTCTCTTCGCCCCACAGCTCATCGCCCTCTTTGACCCCACGCCGGAGGTGGTGGCGTTCGGTGTCGGGAAGGCCCGGACCGCCGCGCTGTTCTACTGCCTGCTGGCGTACGCCCACTCGGTGGCCGCCGTGCTGCGGGGCGCCGGAAAGGCCGTGATCCCCATGGCGATTATGATCGCCATCTGGTGCGGCGTGCGTGTGGCCTTCCTGTCCATCACCATTCCGCTGACCCACAGCATCCAGATGGTCTACTGGGTCTACCCCCTCACGTGGGGCATCAGCTGCGTGCTGTTCTTCCTGTACTACAAGAAGGCGGACTGGATGCACGCGCGGATGTGACCGGGCGCGGACAGAAACGAGGAAAAGACTGAGGGCTGGAGCGCTTCGCGCTCCAGCCCTCAGTACAGCGTGTCGAAAAACCTTGGTTGAGCAGAATCGGGCTGTGTCGGGGCGGGGGAGCGCGAGGGGGCAGCCGCCCGCCTCGCGTGGAATCGAATGCCCCGGAAAGTAACGGCATTTTTAATGGCTAGACGCCGTCCGAACCGGTCAGCCGGTCTCCGCACCAGGGGCAGAAGGAATAGCCGTCTGAGAGAATGCCAAGAAAATGGTGGCAAAAGGGGCAGCGGAGCTTGACCAGCCCCAGAACAATGCCGGCGGCGCAGATGACCAGCCCCAGATCAGACAGAGGCGTAAAGGTCCCGGCCCGGTATGCCGATATGCCGGCGACCAGGGCGCCGGTCAGAAAGACGCAGCCCACAATGAGATTCCAGCGCTTCAGCGCAGACTTGCCCATGGGAAATCCCTCCTTCGCTCATAAGTGGTAAGGACAGTTTAGCACGAAAATGTAACGGAGGCGGGAGGACGGCGTAAACTCCATGTAAACAGTTAGAAAAGCAGGGACGATTGAAGAAGCGGGGAGAAGATGGTATAATACACTCAGTGTACAAGGGGAAAATACGGTTTTTCGAGGCTGAAACCGCCTCCGGCTTGGCTGCCTGCGCTGCCGGGCGGGAGAAAATTTCATTCAGATGCAATAAAAGCCCGGCCTGTTCCGTTATTCCTATGAGAGGGGAAGAATGTATGCTGCTGTTTGGCCTGTCTGCACTTGAGCAGGAGCTCCTTCCGGCCAGGGCGCCCGCACTGGAGGACAGTCTGATTCTGCGCGTAGCCCAGGGAGATACGCAGGCGTTTTCCGAGCTGTACCTCCGCGCCCATAAGGCGGTGTACGGCTTTGCGCTGTCCATCGTAAAGAACCAGCACGATGCGGAGGACGTCATGCAGGACACCTTCCTGAAGGTGGACGCTGCCGCCGGAAGCTACCAGCCCAAGGGGAAGCCCATGGCATGGGTGCTCACCATTGCCCGGAACCTGGCGCTGGAGAAGCTGCGTGAGCGGCGGGATGTGCCGCTGGAGCAGGAGGAGGACTGGCACCTGTGGGCCAGCGTGGACCCCACCCGGGCCCAGGAGGACAAGCTGGCCCTGGAGGCCGCCATGAAGTGCCTGGGCAACGAGGAGCGGCAGGTGGTCACCCTCCACGCCCTGAGCGGCCTGAAGCACCGGGAGATCGCGGCCCTGCTGAACATGCCCCTGGCCACGGTGCTCTCCAAGTACCGCAGGGCGCTGATGAAGCTGAGAGATTATCTGGAGGAGCGTGAGGCGACATGAAGGAACAGGATGCGGAGGCCCGCCTGGCCCGCGCCATGGAGGACGCGGCCCCCGACCGTCTGGACGAGCTCCTGGAGGTACGGGAGGAGGCCCGGCGGCAGGAAAAGATTGTGGATATCAGCGCGCCTCCCAGAAAAAAGCGGCGGCGCTGGCAGAACTTTGCGGCGGCAGTGGCGGCGGCCCTGGTGCTGGTCATCGGCGGCGGCAGCTTTTTCGGCTGGCGGTACGCCAACGCCCCCGACTCCCTGGTGGATATCGACGTCAACCCCAGCGTGCAGCTGACGGTGAGCCGGAACGAAAAGGTGCTCAGCTGCGAGGCCCTGAACGCCGACGGAGCGGAAATCATAGACGGCATGGACCTGCGGGGCGCCCAGCTCAATGTGGCGGTCAACGCCCTCATCGGCTCTATGGTGCAGCACGGCTATATTGACGAGCTGAAAAACTCGGTCCTGATTACGGTGGCCAACGAGGATGCCGCCAGGGCCCAGGCCCTTCAGGAGCGCCTGATGGCGGATGTCAACGGCCTGCTGGCCGGAGAGTCGGTGGACGCCTCGGTGATGGCGCAGACCATCACCACCCGGGACCAGAGCCTGGCCGGCCAGGCGGAGGCCTACGGCATCTCCGAGGGCAAGGCGGCGCTGATCCAGCGGATTCTGGACACCGATCCCACGCTGACCTTTGAGGCCCTGGCGGGGCTGTCGGTCAACGACCTGAGCCTGCTGCTCCAGGCCAAGCAGGCGGACACCAGCGGCATGACCGTTACCGGCCAGGCCAGCGACAAGGCCTATATCGGCCTGGAGAAGGCCACGGAGATCGCCCTGGCCCAGCTCCCCGGCGCGGCGCTGCAGGAGATCGAGTTTGACTACGATGACGGCATGGTCTACGAGGCGGAGCTGTGGAAGGACGGCTACGAGTACAGCATCGAGATTGATGCCCTTACCGGAGCAGTGGTCAAATGGGAGTACGAGGAGGATGACCACTGGACCGGGACCCATCAGAGCGGTCCTGAGACCGGAGCCCAGTCCGGCGGCTCCGGAGCGGAGACCGCGCCCAGTTCCCAGCCTTCTCCCAGCCCCCAGCCCTCCCAGAGCCAGCAGCAGGCGGACTTTATCAGCGATCAGGAGGCCAAGGACCTGGTGCTGGCCCAGATTCCCGGCGCAACCATAAAAGAATTTCAGCGAAAGACGGACGACGGCCGGATGGTGTATGAGGGCGACGCGGTTCTGGATGGCCGGGAGTATGAGTTCCAGATTGACGCCTCCACCGGCGCCTTCCTGGAGTGGGACGCGGACGACGCGGATGACGGCTGGCAGGGAGGAAGCGGCGCCTCTGCCGGCCAGACGGCGCTGGATGAGGAGGGGGCCAGGGCTCTGGTTCTGGCCCGTATCCCCGGAGCGACCATTGTGGAGTTCGAGCGGGACAGCGACGACGGCCGGACGATCTACAAGGGCGAGGCAGTACTGGACGGCTGGGAGTATGACTTTGAAATTGACGCCGCTTCCGGCGAGTTCATCAAATGGGAGGCGGACAACCGCTGATATCCCGTTGAGAAAAAGAGAGGCAGACCGCTGTTATCGGCGGTCTGCCTCTTTTTTGCGCCTGTCTGTAAGGGTCAGCGGTGGAATACCTTCAAATCCGGCCCGCTGGTTCCCGGAATGATGGGCTTTGCCCGCTCCTTGCCGTGCTTCTCCTTCCCCTGAATCTCGGGGACGGGCGGCTGGTCATTGCGGGGCTGGGTGTGGGTCCGCTCCGGGCGGGACATTCCCTGTTTGGCCATAAAAGCACCTCCTCTGTGCCGCTCTAGTATTTGCCCGGCGGAAGGAAAACATGCTGCCCGCAGCGAAAGAACGCCTCTGACAGGAAAGATTGCGTCAGAAATGTTCCTGTGTGAAATAATGTTTCAGAACATGAAAGATTTTGTATCGAAATATTTTACAGAAATAATACGGAGACTTGATGGAGCGGTTCCACTCCTTCTGCTAACATGTGTCCTGTCAAATGCGCACCCGGAATATCCGGTGTAACTGAAGGAGTGGTAATTGACATGAGAGGGAAAGAAGCGAACCGCTGGGGCAGCAGATGTGCCGCCGCGGCGCTGGCCGGAGCCATGTTGCTGGGACTGCTACCTGGCGCGCAGGCTTCGGAAAATACACAGGACACCCAGACCCCCGGTCTGGGGCAGGTGTCCATGGACTGGAGCCGGGATATCTACAACGGCATCACGCTGGAGCACATCATCAGCGAGAATGAGAACGGCCTCCAGAAGAGCTACACCGTTACATACAACCCCGAGACCACGCAGGTGAAGCCGCTGCTCAGCTATGGCCCCTACGTGATGGGCGGCGACATCATGTCCGACCTGGTCTCCCAGGCGGAGGAGGACGGCTCCAAGGTGGTGTTCGCCATCAACGGCGACGCCTACGACACCAGCAACGGCGTCTCCAACGGCCTGATGATCAGAGACGGCATTCTGATTTCCACCTCCCACAACAACAGCGCCGAGGCGGTGGGCTTTACCGCCGAGGGCAAGGCCATCTACGGCCACACCAACCTGACCATCACCGCCACCCCCGAGGACGGCGAGGCCATCACGGTCAATCACGTCAACAAGGAGCGCAAGCTGAACACGGAGAATGTCTACCTCCTCACCGAGCAGTTTGCCTCCGCCACCAACTCCACCCAGCCCGGCGTGGAAGTGGTGCTGGACGTGACCACCCCCGGCTATGAGGGCCTGGTGGTGGGCGGCGAGATTACCGCCACCGTGGCCAGCGTCAACCAGGTAGAGGCCAATGTGGACAAGAACCAGACCCCGATTGGGGAGAACCAGATTGTCCTGAGCACCAACAGCGCCGGCAGCCGGTACGACGACCTGAGCGCCCTGACCGAGGGCGAGCAGGTGACGGTTTCCGTGGCCAACAACAACAGCGATGTGGACTGGAGCCAGGCCACCCAGGCCCTTGGCATCTTCCACGTCCTCATGTGGAACGGCCAGGTCAATGAGAGCGCATACAACGGGGATACCGATATCCACCCCCGCACGGTTATGGGTGTGAAGGAGGACGGCAGCCTGGTGTTCTTCCAGTGCGACGGCCGCCAGGCCGGCTGGGCCATGGGCATCAGCTTCCGGAATATCGTGGACTACATGAAGGCGCAGGGCTGCGTGTCCGTCTTCAACTTTGACGGCGGCGGCAGCTCCACCATCACCGCCACCCTGCCCGGCGATGAGCAGTCCACCATCCTCAACCGGCCCTCCGACGGCAGCGAGCGTGCCAACTGCAACGCCCTGCTCTTTGTGGCCCAGAGCGAGCCGGACCCCGATACCACCCTGCTCCATATTTACCCCGATATTGACGAGGGCTACGGCAACAAGGTCATGGTGCTGGAGAACGGCAAACTGGGCGTGAAGGTGGGCGCCACCGACGGCAATTACCACTACAAGGCCCTGGACAGCGCCCTGACCTACGCTGTCGACGGGGAGATTGGCGCGGTGTCCGAGGACGGCGTCTTTACCGCTGCCGCCGGTACCCATGAGGGCACCATCACCGTGTCCACAGAGGACGGCTCTGCCTCCGGCGTGCTGGAGGTCCAGGTGGTGGACTCCATCACCAAGCTCACCGCCGACCGCTCCATCCTCTCCGTGGCCCCCGGCGCCACCGCCAAGATGAGCTTCACCGCCGAGTACAACGGCACCCCCGTGGTGCTCACCAGCGAGGCCCTCACCTTTGAGCTCTCCGATGATTCGTTGGGCTCCATCGCCCCCGACGGCACCTTTACCGCCGCCGAGACCCAGGGCACCGGCGAACTGAAAATCTCCTACAAGGACTATACCCTCAATCTCCCCGTGGAGATCGGCAAGCTGCCCGTTCCCCTCAACGACTTCGAGGAGGACTTTGAGGAAGCCGGCTGGAAGTGGCGCTATTTCAACGGCGCGGACGGCGGTCTGGGCGACCGCGGCGGCGACGCCAAGATGTCCATCAACTACGATGAGCGCTATGTGAAGAGCGGAGACGGCTCCCTGCGGGTGGATTACGACTTTGCCACCAAGCCCCTGACCGGCACGGTCACCTGTGAGACCGGCCCTGTGGACGAGCTCTATCTGGAGGGCCAGCCCAAGGCCATCGGCTGCTGGGTCTACGGCGACGGCAACGGCGTCTGGCTGCGCATCCAGCTGGCACCCGCCGCCTACGCCGGCGACGTGTACGTGGACTGGGTGGGCTGGCGCTACGTGGAGAACGCCATCCCCGCCACCGCCTCCTTCCCCTACCGTCTGGTGTGGGGCGTCCGCGTCCTGGGCACCGCCAACGTGGCCAACGGCAAAAAGGGCACCATCTATGTGGACGGCCTGCGTGCGGTCTACGACTTCAAGAACGACGACACCCTGGCCCCTGAGCTGGTGCCCGGCACTGAGGTGACCCCTGCCGACGGCGCTGTGGACGTGTCCAACGAGCCCGACATCTCCATCACCGTCCGTGACCCCCAGGTGGAGGGCCAGCCCTACACCGGCATCAACACTGAGCGGACCAAGCTGTGGATCAACGGCAAGGTGATGGACCTCTCCGCCATCCAGCAGGAGGTGGCCGCTGACGGATCCGTGAAGATCACCTTCCACCCCGGCGCCCTCACCGCCCTCCGTCCCGGTCTGAACAAGGTGAAGTACCGTGTGGAGGACAACAGCGGCAACAAGTTCTTCCACGAGTGGTCCTTTACCGTGGAGGGCTACGCCGTCAACCTGGAGGAGACCGTGCCTGCCGGTGAGAAGGCCGCCGCGGGCAGCACTTTCCACTACATCGTCAACGCCACCGACTACCGCAACTTTGAGGAGTTCCAGTTTGACCTGAGCTTTGACCCCAAGTATGTCACCCTGGTGGATGCCGCCTATGACAGCCGCCTGACCGCTGATGTCAATGAGGTGGACGCGGAGGCAGGCACGGTCCGCTACACCCTCACCGGCATGGACAAGCTGGAGAAGGACGAGGAAAATCCCCTGGTGGATCTGACCTTCAAGGTGGGCAACAGCGCCGGCGGCCAGACCGGCATTAAGGTGAACAAGGCCTCCGTCCGCCAGACCGGCGAGGTGACGGGCACCGACCTGATTCTGGACGGCTACGACCGTGAGGTGGCCCTGAAGTACACCCTGTCCTGGAGCGGCTCCACCGTGGGCCGTGAGACCCAGCTGAAGCTGGTGGACGACCAGGGCACGCCCGTGTCCGGCATGAGCTTCCATGTGACCCAGAACGGTGAGCCTGTGGCGCTGGACGGCGTGACCGGCGAGGACGGCACCCTCAGCACCGGCCTGTTCGGCACCTATCCCGCGGGCACCGAGTTCCAGGTCTGGGTGGAGGACGCCGACGGCGCCCTGAGCAACACCCAGAAGATCACGGTCTACGACAGCCTGGGCACCGCCGACCCCGCCAAGGTGACCGTCACCACCGGCCAGGACCCCGCCACCTCCGTGGGCATCAGCTGGGAGACCAGCCTGGATGTGGAGAGCGGAGAACTGGTCATCGGCAAGACCGCCGACCTGACCGGCGAGGACACACGCACCATCTCCGCCCAGGGCAAGGACATTGAGACCATGGTCAGCGGCAACGTCCGGCTGTATCAGTCCTGGGGCGTCCGGGCCGACGGCCTGGAGCCCGACACCACTTATTACTATAAGGTGGGCTCCGGCGAGCATTACAGCGCCATCCAGTCCTTTACCACCGCCCCCGCCGACGGGGACATGACCATCGCCTTCTACGGCGATATCCAGGGCGCCTATGCTCAGTTCCCCCAGGCCATTGAGGCCCTGAAGGCTCTCTACCCCGATGTGGATCTGAACCTGCAGGCCGGCGACGTGTCCGACGACGGCCAGTCCTACAGCGACTGGAACGCGGCCTACGAGGGCTTCGGCAGCTATCTGAGCAACGGCATCTGGGCACCCACCATCGGCAACCACGATTCCAGCAACGACGCCCAGGCCTTTGCCTCCTACTTCTACGGCCCGGATAACGGCACCTATGACACCCCTCGCAACTACTGGTTCCAGATGGGCGACATCATCTTCTACAACCTGGACACCGAGGCCACCTATACCTATGATCCCGGCTTCAAGACCCAGATTGCCCACATGAAGGAGGTCTTTGCCGCCTCCGATGCCGAATACAAGGTGGTGCTGATGCACCGCTCCGCCTACCCCATGAGCTACGACGAGGCGGACGTGCGGGCGCTGCACACGGAGTTTGAGAAGATGGGCGTGTGCCTGGTGCTCTCCGGCCACGACCACATCTACAACCGCACTGAGATGTACCAGGGCGAGAAGGCGCCCGGCACCGGCATCCCCTACGTGGTGGGCGGCTGCTCCTCCGGCTCCAAGTACTACGACGCCGACAGCGAGGGCCGTCCCTGGCAGGACGTGGTGTACGACGACAACAACCCGGTCTTCTCCGTGCTCAAAATGAAGGACGGCGTGCTCACCTTCGAGGCCTACGCCATGGAGGAAGAGGGCACCCGCATGGTGGACTCCTTCACCGTCAAGAGCCGCCAGGCCGAGTCTGAGGACTCCGGCAGCACCGGCGTGGTGGTGCCCAGCGGTCCCGACGTGAATGAGCCTGTTACCTCCGGCAGCACCACCGCCGTGACGGTGGAGGTGAAGCCCGCTGTCTCCGGCGGCGTGGCCAAGACGGAGATCTCCGCCTCCACCATGGACAAGGCCGTGACCTCCGTCATTGAGGCCGCCCGCAAGGCGGGTACCACTCCCGTGGTGGAGCTGGCTCTGGACACCGGCAAGGCCGACAGCCTGTCCGTCACCCTGCCCGTGGATGAGCTGAAGACCCTGAGCGGCGAGCAGGGCAGCCTTGCCATCACCTCCGACGCGGCCGATGTGACCCTGGATGCCGCCGCTCTGGCGGCCATCGGGGAGCAGGCGGGCGGCAAGGTGACCCTGGCTGTGTCCGCCGTGGACAGCGATGACCTCACCGAGGCCCAAAAGGCCGCTGCGGGCGACGGCGTGGTGTACGACCTGTCTCTCACCAGCGGCGGCAAGGCGATTGCCGAAGTGAAGACCGGCAAGGCCACCATTACCCTCCCCTATGCGCTGAAAGAGGGCCAGGAGGCCGACGGCGTGGTGGTGTACTGCATGGACGACGAGGCCGGCCTGACCGCCTGCCAGACCAGCTGTGACGCTGCCGAGGGTACGGTTACCTTCACCGCCAGCCGTTTCGGCAAGTATGTGGTGGCCTACGACGCCGCTCTGGCCTGGACCAACCCCTACACCGATGTGGACGAGAACGACTGGTTCTATGAGGCCGTCCGGTATACCGGCGTCAACGGCCTGATGAACGGCACTTCCGCCACCACCTTCAGCCCTGCGCTCCAGGTGAGCCGTGCCATGCTCATGACCATGCTGGCCCGTATGGACGGAGCGGAGACCGACGGCGGCAGCACCTGGTATGAGAAGGGCATGGCCTGGGCGATGGCCGAGGGCGTGTCCGACGGCACCAATCCCGAGGGGAACATCACCCGGGAGCAGATTGCCGCCATGCTGTACCGCACCGCAGGCAGCCCGGCTGTAACCGGCAGCCTGACGGAGTTCCCCGACGGCGCCACTGTCTCCTCCTGGGCGGCGGACGCCATGACCTGGGCCGTGTCTCTGGGCCTGTTCCAGGGCGACAGCGCCGGACAGCTCAACCCCTCCGGCGAGGCCACCCGCATGGAGGTGGCGGTCATCCTCATGCGCTTCTGCCAGCAGCAGAACGCCTGAGATTCCAACCGGATAAGCGAAAAAAACCTCCCCCATCCGCCGAACAGACGGATGGGGGAGGTTTTTTGACAGGATTGATTACTGGCCGAACAGGGCCGCAGCCTTGGCCATGCGGTCAGCCACAGGCACGTGGAAGGGACAGCGGCTCTCGCAGGCGCCGCAGGCGAGGCACTCGGCGGCGTGGTGGTCCAGAGCGGCGTAGTGGGCCCGGACGGTGGGGGGCACTTCCTCTCCGGCCAGGGCCAGGTCCAGCATCTTGTTCACCTGGGCCACATCCAGATGGACCGGGCAGGGCAGGCAGTGGTTGCAGTACATGCACCGGCCCTGGGCACCCGCATAGAGGGAGGCGGAGGAGAGGACGGAGGCGTAGTCCTTGGCGGCCTCGTCGGCGGTCTCGTAGGCCACGGCCTGGCGCACCTGCTCCACCGAGCGGCAGCCGATGAGGGTGGAGGCCACTGCGGGACGGGTGAGGGCGTAGTGGATGCACTGGACCGGGGTGAGGGCGGCGCCGAAGGGGGAGGACTCCGCCCGCAGCAGGGTGCCGGCGGCGTAGGTCTTCATGGTGGTGATGCCCACGCCTCTGGCCTCGCACAGCCGGTACAGGGCCTCACGGGCCGGGTCGATGCTGGAGAGCGCCACCCCCTTGGGGCCGTCGGGACCCAGCAGGCTGGTCAGCTCGGTGCCCTCGGGTGCCAGGTCAAAGACCGGGTTGACGCTGAACATGAGCACCTCCACCCAGCCGTCCTCCACGGCCCTGCGGGCGGCGGCGGGTTCGTGGGAGCTCAGGCCGATGTGCTTGATGACCCCCTGGGCCTTCAGGTCCTGGGCATACTCCAGCTGTCCGCTGCGCAGCAGGTCTTCATAGCCGGACTGGGTGTCCACAAAGTGGATCATGCCGATGTCCACATAGTCGGTGTCCAGCCGGGTGAGGAAGTCCTCAAAGAACCGCTTGCCGTCGTCCAGATCCCGGGTGCGGCAGTACTGGCCATCCTTCCAGGCCGAGCCGATGTGCCCCTGGAGAATCATCTTCTCCCGGCGGCCCTTGAGGGCCGCACCCAGATTGGTGCGTACGTTGGGCTCGGACATGAAGATGTCCAGAATGTTGATGCCCTGCTTCATGGCCTCGTCCACCACGGCGTAGACGGTCTCGGCATTCTCACGCTCCAGATACTCGCCGCCCAGGCCAACCTCGCTGACCTGAAGGCCGGTGCTTCCCAGAGAACGGTATTTCATAGGGGACCCCTCCTGACAGGGGCGGCTGACAAAAACCGCCCGGATTTTCTACCATTATAATACCGGCTGTGGAAAGCCGCAAGACGGTTTGTCCGGAGGGCTCAGAGGAGGATTAGGAACAGCCTGGCGGCGGCAAAGCCCAGAAGGATGCAGCCGGGGAAGGTGAGCAGCCAGGCCAGGACCATGGCCAGCACAGGTCTGGGGTCGCCGCCCCGGCCAGCCCCCAGAATGGCGGCGGTTTTGACGTGGGTGGTGGACACGGGCAGGCCCAGCAGGGTGCACAGCAGCAGGCAAAGCCCACCGCCCAGGTCGGCGGCCAGGCCGCTTTTGGGCGTGAGGGGAGCGGCACGGCCCAGAGACGCCACAATCCGTTTTCCACCAAGAGCGGTGCCCAGGGCCATGACGCACCCGCAGAGCAGAGCCAGCCACAGGGGCCGTGGAAAGGTCTCCCAGTCCTGCCGCCCCTGAGCCAGGGCCGCCCCCAAAAGAAAGACGCCCATAAACTTCTGCCCGTCCTGAGCGCCGTGGAGAAAGGCCATGGCTCCGGCGGCACAGACCTGCCCTACGGCCAGCCGGGAGGAAGAGAATTGGCTTTTCTCCATCCGCCCGGATATTGTCCGCCCCAAAACGGCCCCCAGCACCACCGACAGGACCAGACCCGCCGTCACCCGCAGCCATGGGCCGGTTCCCAGATTGGACAGTCCGCCGGGCAGCGCCGCCGCCGCTCCCGACAATCCGGCCACCAGGGCGTGGCTCTCGCTGGTGGGGATGCCGAACCGCCAGGCCAGCACCGCCCAGCACACAATGGCCGCCATGGCGGCGCACAGGACGGCCAGCGCGGCTGAGGTACTCCGGCCGAAATCGGCAATGGAAAAGATGGTCTCGGACACCGCTCCTCCTGCCGCAGCTGCCCACAGGCTCCCCAGCAGGTTGCAGGCCGCCGCCAGCCAGGCGGCCCGCCGGAAGGGCAGCGCTCCGGACACCACCGCCGAGGCGATGGCGTTGGGCGCGTCCGTCCAGCCGTTGACCAGAATGACGGCCAGCAGCAGAAGGACCGTGGCCGCCAGAGCGGGGCTGGCGGCGGTGCGGCAGAGAAAGTCGAACAAGGACAGGGGCATGGACCCACCTCCCGGCATGCTATGGGAAAGTGTACGGTCCACAGCGGCAAAATAGCACTCCTCCGCCGGAAGAAGAGGGGAAAATGCTCAAAAACAACAGCGGTCAGAGCGGCTTAGGCTTGTCCATTCCTACGAAATAAAAATAATGCTTACGAGGGGCAAAAAAACACGCTATAATCAAAGCAATGAATGGTAGTCGCAGTGAGCGGAAGCAGCGAGACGAAAGTTTCGCTGCTTCTTTTTTTGCGCTGCCGGCCAAAACAAGCCTGTGTGACAAATGAGGAGGAGCAAAAGCATGCCCAAAACCAAGTTTCAGAACGTGATTTTCACCATTATCATGGCCGTCATCATGGTCTACGGGATGATCGTCTACAACGTGGCCCTGAACACCGGCGGCGTCACCAACGCCGCCTTTGTCATGGCTCTCTACGAGCTGCCCATCATGGCGCCCATCGCCTTTGTGCTGGAGTTCTTCGTGGTGGAGAAGCTGGCCACCCGGCTGGCCTTCAGCTTCATGCGTCCCACCGACCGCCCGCAGCTGATTACTTACGCCATCTCCCTGATGATTGTGTGCATCATGTGCCCCACCATGAGCCTCATTGCCACTCTGCTCTTCAAGGAGCCCAGCTTCGGCACCTGGATTCACACCTTCGGCTGCAACATGCCCATGGCCATCCTCTGGCAGATGCTCTACTGCGGCCCCCTGACCCGGCTGATTTTCCGGACCCTGTTCCGCAAGCAGCTGGCCGAGGCCAAGTGAGCATATTTCAAAGCTGAACTCGGCAGATAAAAAGCGCCCGGGAACCATTTGGTTCCCGGGCGCGCTTGCTGTTTCGGGTCAGGAGAAGGGGATCAGCTCCATGGCCAGGAAGCCGAAAAACCAGGCGAAGATGGCCGTAATTACCAGACACAGGGCCAGCAGGCCGTACTGCACCGGGCGGCGGCTGACATACTTCTCCAGGGTCTCCAGGTACTTGGAGATGACAAAGACGTTGACGGCAAAAAACACAACAAACAGAACGCTGCGCCGGAAGGAGATGATGGCCGAGGCCAGCACATATTGCATGACAATGTAGCAAAAGCTCTCAATCACAACGGTGAGGACAGCGCCCAGGTTCTTTTTTTCCATATCTCTCTCTACTCCCCTTCAGCCGTGACGGCGGCTCTTTTTTACAGCGCCCGGCCCAGGTAGCGCCCGGCGCAGGCGTTGGCGGCGGCGGCCTCCTCGGCCTCGTCCACAGTGACCAGCTGGCCGTTCTGCACCACGGCCCTGCCGTTGACCACCGTGTAGTCCACCGCGCCCTTGAGGCCCACGGTGGCCAGCATGGACCTGGGGTCCAGCTGGGCGGCCACCAGCTCGATCCGGTCCAGGTTCACCAGGAACAGGTCGGCGGCCATGCCGGCGGCCAGGCAGCCGATGTCGTCCCGGCCCAGCAGGGCGGCGGAGCCCCGGGTGGCCAGCTTGAGGATGTCGTACCCGGTGGGGGCCTTCTGGCTGTAGGTCAGCCGCTGGAGCAGGTAGGCCGCCCGCATCTCCTCCAGCAGGTTGGAGCCGTCGTTGGAGGCGGAGCCGTCCACCGCCAGGCCCGCCGGGACGCCCATGTCCAGCATCTCGTGGAGGCGGCATACGCCGGAGGCGAGCTTCATGTTGGAGATGGGGCAGTGGGCCACGCCGGTGCCCGTCTCGGCCAGGAGGCGCAGCTCGCTGTCGTTGAAGTGGATGCCGTGGGCGTACCACACGTCGTTCCCCACCCAGCCCAGGGACTCCATGTAGGCCAGGGGGCGCATGCCGAACTTCTCCAGGGTGAACCTCTCCTCGTCCCTGGTCTCGGCCAGGTGGGTGTGGAGCCGGACCCCCAGGCTGCGGGCCAGCCTGGCGCTCTCCCGGAGCAGATCGCCGGACACTGAGAAGGGGGAGCAGGGGGCCAGGGCCACCCGGTGCATGGCGTACCGGGAGTCGTCGTGCCAGACCTTCACCAGCCGCTCCGAGTCGGCCAGAATGGCGTCGATGGGCTGGACCACGCTGTCGGGCGGCAGGCCGCCGTCCTTCTTGGACAGGTCCATGGAGCCCCGGGAGGCGTGGAACCGCATGCCCAGGGTGTCCGCCGCCCGAAACTGGGCGGCAATCAGGTCCCCGGCCCGGTCGGGGAACACATAGTGGTGGTCAAAGCAGGTGGTGCACCCGGTCTTGAGCAGCTCCCCCATGCCGGTGAGGGAGGCGTGGTAGACAACATCCTCGTTCAGATTCTTCCACACCTCGTACAGGGCCACCAGCCAGGGAAACAGCTCCAGCTGCTGGACCTGGGGCAGGTTGCGGGAGAAGATCTGGTACAGGTGGTGGTGGGTGTTGATAAGGCCGGGATAGACCGCCATGCGGGAGGCGTCAATGGCGGCTTCCGCATGGCACAGCTTGGGCCCGATGTACTCCACCACGCCGTCCCGGATAAAGAGGTTGACGTTCTCGTGGAGGGTGTCGTAGTCGTCGCAGGACACGATGTAGCGCGCGTTGCGGATGAGCAGGGTGGACATAGAGCGGCGCCCCCTTTGGTGAGTATCAGGATGGGAAAATTTCTCTGTTTTTCTCATCATACCATGGGACGGCGGGAAAGGCAAGCCGCGGGGAGCCGGTCAGGCGAGAATCTGGGGCAGCAGCCCGGCGGTGTCCGGGTAGGAGAGGACGGCCCGGTCAATGTCCAGGCTGCGGGAGAGCTGGAGCTTCCTGCGGATGCTGCCGGCGTCGTCAAAGAGGACGAAATGGGCGCCGGTCTTGGGGGACATGTAGGTAAAGTAGTGGGCGCACAGCTCGTTGGAGAAGAACACCGACGGGCGCAGCTCCTCCATCTTTTTGTCCAGCTCCCCGCCGGTCATGGGCACGCCCTGACCGGTTGGAGAGGGGAGAAAGAAGTCCTGCCGCACCAGCTCCACGTCCAGAACCACACGCCCGGCGCCGTACTCCGCCACCGCCTCTGCCAGCCGCTGGCGGAGCGAGCCCCCAGACAGCGCGGTGGGGATGAGCACCCGGGTCTTGTCGGAGCAGCTGGCGTAGGCCTCAGGGACGTACAGGGACCAGCCCCGGTTGTGCATCAAATCCCCCAGCTGGGAGATAATCTGCCCCAGCACCTTGAGGGGCCGGGAGCGGAAGGCGCAGATAACCCCGTCAAAGCCCCGGGCGGAGCACTCCCGCATGACCTCGTGGCAGAAGGGCAGGGCCTGGCCCAGGCCGTCGAAGCCGGCGTCGTCAATGGCCATCAGTCCGCCCCGGACCGCCACCGGCATGTTGGCCCGGAAGAGATGGGGACCGCCGCCCACCCGGTAGGCCGTGTGGGCCAGGGGCAGGCCGAGCCGGGAGGCGGCGCGGCTGTCGGCGGGCGGGACAGTGAGAATCAATTGGGTTTTGGAACGCATAATGGATGGTACCCCCTTGTCCATGTTTTGCCGAAATGCTATAATGCAGTCTATGCGGGTATCCTGAAGTTCAGAAGCAAAACAAATGAGGTGAGCGGTTTGCCTTTTTCCCTGATACCCCACCGGGTGTATGACAGCATTTACGACATCGACCCCACAGCCCTCCGGGAGGCGGGAATTACCCTGCTCCTGGCGGATCTGGACAACACGCTGGTCAAATACGGCCAGCCGGAGCCGGACCAGACCCTGCGGGACTGGAAGGAGAAGCTGGAGGCGGCAGGGGTGGAGCTCTACCTCCTGTCCAACAGCCGCAAGCCCGGCCGGGCCGCCAGCTTTGCCCAGGCCCTGGGCATCCCCTATCAGGGCCACTCGGGCAAGCCGCGCACGGCGGGCTACTTCAGAGCCATGGAGCGCATGGGCCGCCGGCCCGAGCAGACCGCCATGGTGGGGGACCAGATTTTTACCGATATCCTGGGGGCGCGGCGCTCCGGCGTGAAAGCCCTGATGGTGGAGCCCATCGAGCTGGCGGGCAACCCGGGGCGCTATCTCCGCTATGCGGTGGAGGAGCCCTTCCGGCTTCTGGGAAAACGAAACAACAGGAGAGCACTATGAGCGCAAAATTCGGACCCGCGGGAAACGCGGAATCATTTCCCTACAAATCCTCGGTGGACGCTCCCCGCTGGCTGAGCGGACTGGGGCTGGACGCCTACGAGTACCAGTGCGGCAAGGGGGTCAACGTGGGGGAGGAGACGGCCCGGAAGCTGGGCGCCGCCGCGGCGGAACACGGCGTGGCCCTGTCCCTCCACGCGCCCTACTTCATCAACCTGGCCAACCCCGACCCGGAGAGCCTGAAAAAGACCACGGGCTATGTCATCGCCGTCTGCCGGGCGGCGGACTGGATGGGGGCCGCCCGGGTGGTCATCCACTCCGGGGCGCTGATGAAGCGCACCCGCAGAGAGGCCCAGGACATTGCACTGAAGTCTCTGCGGGAGATTGTCTCCGCCGTGGACGGCGAGGGCTTTGGCCATATCACCCTCTGCCCTGAGACCATGGGCAAAATCAATCAGCTGGGCGACCTGGATGAGGTGCTGGAGCTGTGCACGCTGGATGAGCGGCTCACCCCCTGCATCGACTTCGGCCACCTGTACGCCCGCACCCTGGGGGAGCTGGAGGGCCACGAGGCCTGCGTGGGCATGCTGGACCGGGTGGCGGAGGTGCTGGGCGAGGAGCGGGCGTCCCGCTTCCACAGCCACTTCTCCAAAATCCAGTTCACCCCGAACGGCGGCGAGAAGATGCACCTGACCTTTGACCAGGACGAGTTCGGCCCCGACCCGGCACCCCTGATGGCCGAAATCGCCCGCCGGGGCTGGAGCCCCACCTTCATCTGTGAATCGGCCGGAACCCAGGCCGAGGACGCCGTGACCATGAAGAAGCTGTACCAGGCCGCGCGGGGCTGACTGTCCTGTGTATTTTCGCAGGGGCCCCGTACGGCGGGGTGCCGCAGCGTGTCAAAAAACCTTGGTTGAACAGCATCGGGCTGCGTCGGGGCGGGGGAGCGCGAGGGGGCAGCCGCCCGCCTCGCGTGGGATCGAATGCCCCGGAAGCCTTGCTGTGCAAGGCTTCCGGAGAGCGGAGCGAGGACTTTTGCGCCGCTGTGCGGCGCGAAAGTAACGGCATTTTTGAAGGCTGTCGAAAAAGTCCCTGGACTTTTTCGACAGCCTGAGGGGCCCCGCACAGCGGGGCGCCGTACAAGTGTTTTTCCGAGAAAAAACCTTGATGCCGGGCGGATTTACTCCGCCCGGGCAGATAAATGGGGTGCACGGGAGGTGCAGCCGATGGATCCGGCCATATGGGTAGTATTCGTGGCTGTTATGATCATACTCTGGATGGCCTGGCGCCGCGCCGTACAGCACCGCCGGAGGAGAAACAGAAGGAGGCGAGCAGGGAATATGAGTCAGACCATCATAGAGCAGCTGCTGGGAAAGCGCTGTATGTTCGATATGGAGGGTCTCACCAGCGTCACCGGTGTGCTGGAAAAGCTGGACGGGAACTGGCTTTCCCTCCGCATGGATGACAAGCTGGAGCTGGTCAACCTGGACTATGTGACGCGCATCCGGGAATTGCCGGAGAAAAAGCGCAGGAAATAGGAGAAAGGAAGTAATTTTTATGAATCATCTGAAACAGATTGGGGCCAAGCTGCCCGAGTACGGAATCGACGCCATGCTGCTCTCCAGCGCCCCCGGCGAGTTCTACGGCGTGGGCTTCCACGGCGAGGGCTACGTGGTGGTGACCGCCGGCGAGTGCCGCTACTTCACCGACTCCCGCTACATCGAGGCGGCGGAGAAGACCGTCACCGGCGCAGCTATCGCCATGACCAGCCGGGAGAAGAGCTATCCCGCTCTGCTCCAGCAGGCCATCGATGAACTGGGCATCCATAAGATGGGCTTTGAGGACGGCTATATGACCGTGGCCCAGTACAAGCACCTGGACAACGCGCTCCAGGTGGAGCTGGTGCCCGCCCAGGGGCTGGTCAACGGCCTGCGGGGCGCCAAGGACCAGGAGGAGCTGGACGCCATGGTGCAGGCCCAGCGGATCTCCGAGCGGGCCTTTGACGAGATTCTCAAGTTCATCAAGCCCGGCGTCACGGAGAAGGAGATCGCCGCCAAGCTGGAGTACGATATGCTCCGCTTCGGCGCCCAGAAGATGTCCTTTGACCCCATCGTGGTCTCCGGTCCCAACGGCAGCCTGCCCCACGGCGTGCCCAGCGACAAGAAGGTGGAGAAGGGCGAGTTCATCACCATGGACTTCGGCTGCATCTACAACGGCTACTGCTCCGACATGACCCGCACCGTGGCCCTGGGCGAGCCCACCGAGGAGATGCGGAAGGTGTACGACGTGGTGCTCCAGGCCCAGCTGGCCGGCCTGGCCGCATCTAAAGCGGGGGTCACCGGCAAGAGCATCGACGCCGCCGCCCGCAAGGTCATCGAGGACGCCGGCTACGGCGAGTACTTCGGCCACGGCTACGGCCACAGCGTGGGCATTGAGATCCACGAGGCCCCCAACGCCAACATGCGGGACGAGACCCCCATGCCCGTGGGCGCCGCCGTGTCCGCCGAGCCGGGCATCTATCTCCCCGGCCGCTTCGGCGTGCGCATTGAGGACGTGGCCATCATGACTGAGGACGGCTGCATCGACATCACCAAGGCGCCCAAGGAGCTCATTGTACTCTGAGCAATTTCCTTAAAATTCTGCCCGCAGAGGGGAAAATGTAGGTTTGTCAAACATATTGGACGGCGAACTCGTTAGGAGAGGACCAGTTAAGCGGTCTCATAGGGAAGTCGTTAGAGCGGCGGTTATGGACAG
>CAJFTA010000049.1 GCA_904419835.1 uncultured Pseudoflavonifractor sp.
ACTTCTCATGAAATTTTTGCCGACAATTTCATCAGAAATCGAGGTGAAAATTTCATGAAGCTCCTGTCGAAAAAGTGGCGGAAGCCACTTTTTCGACAGCCTGAGGCGGGGCCTCCGTAATCGGAGGCCCCGCCTGAAATTTTCCCAAAAGCGCCGGGACAGGTTTCTATTTCATCCGGGATACGCTATAATAATAAAATAATGAGACGGCCGGTAAAGGGCCGTGTTGGAAACAGAGGTTGACGCAATTTGAAGCACATTCTTTCTCTCTCCCGCCCCCAGGCCATGGATATCCGCCGCCGGGACGGCGGGCGCTCCCACGGCGCCGATCAGGACTGGTACAGCCTGCCCTGGCGGCAGCGGGCGGGCTGCGGCCCCACCACCGCGTCGGTTCAGATGGCCTATCTGGCCTGCCTGCGGCCGTCTCTGGCTGCCCTGTGTCCGCTGGAGGGGCGGGAGCAGGGGACCTTTACGGCGTATATGGACCAGGTGTGGGAATATGTCACCCCCGGAGACCACGGCCTCAACCGCTTGGAGATGTACACCGGCGGGGTGGCCCGATTCTGCGGAGAACGGGGCGTAAGGCTCGTCCCCCGGGCCCTGGAGGTACCCGCCGGCCCGGGCCGGCCCGGCTTTGACCGCTGCGTATCCTTTATTCGGGCGGGGCTGGAGTCCGACTGCCCTGTGGCATTCCTCAACCTGGACAGCGGGGACGTGGAGGCCTTGGACAAGTGGCACTGGGTGCTCCTCTCCGCGCTGGAGGAGGGGGACCGGGGCACGCTGGTCACCGTGGTGGACAGCGGAAAGACCTTCCCCATTGACCTGAAGCTGTGGTATGACACCGCCCGGGATCTGGGCGGCTTTGTGTGGCTGGAGGAAGTGCATTGAACGCATGGAGAGAATTGCTGCTGGGGTTCTGGCCCTGGCTGGCGGGCTGGGCCGGTATCATGAGCCTGGCGAATTTCTGCCTGATGGGCTTTGACAAGCGCCGGGCCAGACGGGACGGCTGGCGGGTGCGGGAGCGCACCTTTTTCATCGTGGCGCTGCTGGGGGGCGCCCTGGGGGGCGTAACCGGCATGTTCTTTTTCCGCCACAAGACCAGGCACTGGTATTTCCGCTACGGCCTGCCCGCCATTCTGCTCCTTCAGCTGGGGCTGACGGCCTGGATGCTGCTGTCCGGCGGGACCTCTTGACGGACCCCGGTTTGGCGTGGGATAATATGCAGGTTCGTCTTTGACTGTTATTGCGGCGCGCTCTTTGCCCGCAAAGTTTTGTGTGTGGTTCCGAGGTGTGGGATATGATCAATCTGTTGGTAAAGACCTTTGTAAAGGACTGCGGCAATGTTCAGGACCCCCAGGTGCGGCAGCGGTACGGGACCCTGTCCGGCGCTGTGGGGATTTTCCTCAATCTGCTGCTGTCGGCGGGCAAGATGATCGCCGGCGTGCTCACCGGCTCCATCGCCATCACGGCAGATGCCTTCAATAACCTGACCGACGCGGGTTCGTCGGTGGTGACTCTGGTGGGATTCCGCATGGCGGGCAAGCAGGCCGACGGCGACCACCCCTTCGGCCACGGGCGCATTGAGTATCTGTCCGGCCTGGCGGTGTCGGTGGTCATCCTGCTGGTGGGTCTGGAGCTGGCAAAGAGCTCGGTGGAAAAGATTATCCACCCGGAGCCGGTGGAGTTCTCCTGGCTGTCCGCCGGCATCCTGGCCGCCGCCATCTGCGTCAAGCTGTGGATGAGCTACTTCAACCGGAGCCTCTCCCGCCGCATCGGCTCCGCCGCCATGGCCGCCACCGCCACCGACTCCCTGTCCGACGCGGCGGCCACCTCCGCCGTGCTCCTCAGCAGCCTGATCGGCCGGTTCACCGGCGTGAACATCGACGCCTGGGCGGGCATTCTGGTGGCGATCTTCATCCTCCGGGCCGGCTGGGGCGCCGCAAAGGACACCCTCAACCCCCTCCTGGGCCAGAGCCCTGACCCTGAGCTGGTGCGGGACATTGAGCGGACCGTCCTGGCCCACCCCCAGGTGGTGGGCATCCACGACATGATCATCCACGACTACGGCCCCGGACGGTCCATGATGTCGCTCCACGCCGAGGTGCCTGCCGGGGCGGATATTATGGCGGTCCATGACGAGATTGACGCCATCGAGCGGGAGCTGAAGGCCAAGTACCGCATTGACGCCAGCATCCACATGGACCCTATTGTCACCGGGGACGAGACCATCAGCAGGGCGCGGCAGATGGTGGCGGGGCTGGTGCGGGAGGTGGACCCGGCCATGACCATCCACGACTTCCGCATGACCAGCGGCCCACGGCATCGGAACCTGATCTTCGACGTGGTGGTGCCGTACAGCGTCAGGCAGAGCGACGAGGCGGTCCGCCGGGAGATCGAGCGGAAAATCCGTGCGGCCGACCCAAACAGCTTTGCCGTCATCCAGGTGGACCGGGCCTACACCCAGGAGCCCGGCTGAGGCGGCCAGTCTTTACAAAAAATTCACCCCATGAGATGAAAAATGTCTATAATGTTATTATCGATATCGCCGGTGCAGAAAACCGGCCGCGGAAGGATGGTGTACGGAAATGGCGCAGAAGGTACTTATCGTGGAGGACGAGGCCAACATTGCCGAGCTGCTCCACCTGTACCTAGAGAAAGAGGGATACGAGACTGCCGTGGCGCCGGACGGCGGGAAGGGCGTGGAGCTGTTCCGCTCCTTCCACCCCGACCTGGTGCTGCTGGACATTATGCTGCCCGTGATGGACGGCTGGTCCGTGCTCAAGAAGATCCGGGAGAGCGACAAGACCCCTGTTATCATGCTCACCGCCAAGGGGGAGACGGAGGACAAGGTCAACGGCCTGGAGGGGGGCGCGGACGACTACATCGTCAAGCCCTTTGAGATGAAGGAGGTGCTGGCCCGCATTCACGCCGTGCTCCGCCGCTTCGGCGCGGAGGAGGAGGGGAACGGGGGGAAGAAGCTCTCCTTTGACAAGCTGGTCATCAACCTGGACTCCTACGAGCTGCTGGTGGACGGCAAGCGGGTGGACACGCCTCCAAAGGAGCTGGAGCTGCTCTACCATCTGGCGGCGTCCCCCAACCGGGTGTTTACCCGCAACCAGCTGCTGGATGAGGTGTGGGGCTTTGACTACTTCGGCGACTCCCGCACCGTGGACGTCCATATCAAGCGCCTGCGTGAGAAGCTGGAGGGCGTCAGCGATCAGTGGAGCCTGAAAACAGTCTGGGGCGTGGGATATAAATTTGAGGTTGTCAGCGGCTGACGCTCCGCTGATTCGTGAAAAAGCAAGGCATTCCGCACCGGACCGGAGTCAGAGGACGGCCCGGAAGCGGCATGCCCCGGAAAGGAGGAGAGCGGCACGAAGAGCCTGTATAAGCGCCAGTTTGCCATGATGGCGGGAGTGATTCTGATCTCCTTCGCCATGCTGGGAGCGGCATTTATCACCCTGTCCTATCAGTATACGGTCCGGGAAAAGCAGGACACCATGGAGAAAAACGCGGCCTACATCGCGGAATTTACTGGTTCCTATCTCTCGGAATCCCGTTACTCCACCACCATCTACGACTCTGCCTACCGGCAGTACACCTCCAATCTGGCCCAGCTGGCCGACGCCTATGTGATCCTCTGCGAGACCGCGCCGGACCGGATTGGCGAGATTGTCTACTCCTCCGATGGTCAGACCGAGGGGGCCTTCATTGGCAAGATCCTGCCCGCCGATATGGTCAGCCAGGCGGTGCGGGACGGCGCCTACGACTCCATGACCAACCTGAACGGCCTGTTCGCGGAGAAGCGGTTCGTGGCCGGGTGTCCCATCTACAAGACCGGCCTGCTGGGACAGAGCGTCCAGACCGGAATGGTCTTTGTGGCGGCGGAGACAGAGAACATCACCGAGATGTGGCGGGCCTTTGCGCAGATTTTCTTCTTCACCGCCGTTGTGGTGCTGTGCATCGCCTTTATCACCACGTCGATTACCTCCCTGAGCCAGACCAAGCCCCTCAAGGAGATGGCGGAGGCGGCCCGCAAGTTCGGCCACGGGGAATTTGAGACCCGGGTGGAGGTGGGCAGCCGCCGGGACGAAGTGGGGGAACTAGCCGAGGCGTTTAACGCCATGGCGGATTCGCTGGCCAAGTCGGAGGCCAAGCGCAGCGAGTTTGTGGCCAACGTGTCCCACGAGCTGAAGACCCCCATGACCACCATCGCCGGCTTTGCCGACGGCATTCTGGACGGCACCATCCCGCCGGAGAAGGAGCAGGACGCCCTGCGCACCATCTCCTCGGAGACCCGCCGTCTCTCCCGGCTGGTGCGGCGGATGCTGGATCTGAGCCGCCTCCAGTCGGCGGAGAATGTCACCGCCCAGGAGCAGTTCGACATCTCCGAGCTGATGGTCCGGGTGCTGCTGAGCCTGGAGACCAAGATCAACCAGTCCGGACTGGATGTGGCCACCGATCTGCCCGAGGAGCCCGTCATGGTGTGGGGCGACCCGGACGGTATCACCCAGGTGTGCTACAACCTGCTGGACAACGCCATCAAGTTCTCCCAGGAGAAGGGGGTCATTACCATCTCCGTCACCACCAAGGGCGGCAAGGCCTATGTATCGGTGCGCAACGTGGGAGACACCATCCCCGCCGAGGAGCTGCCCCTGCTCTTTGACCGCTTCCACAAGAGCGACAAGTCCCGCAGCGAGGACCGGGACGGCGTGGGCCTTGGGCTGTACATTGTCAAGACCATTCTCAACAATCACAAGGAAAATATTACCGTCACCAGCGACCACGGCGTGACGGAGTTTACCTTCACGCTGACGCTGGCGTAAGGAAAGAAGATTGGAACCATCCAGGGAGGTCACCTATGCGCACCGATTATTACACCACCGCCCCCGCCGGCGGCGGGCCGGGACGGACCGGAACGCCCCGCTATACGGTCATCCCCTTTGAGGCCCCCCCGCAGCCGGAGGAGAAGGGGCGGGGCAGCCGGAAGGCGCCCTGGATCTTCGCGGCGTTCCTGGTGCTCATCGGGGCGCTGACCGCCCTGACCCTGGCGCTGAGCTGGATGTTTTCCCAGGGCGGGGAGGCCGCAGCGGGGGAGAGCGGCGGCGGGAACTACACTACCATCCCGATTCCCGTTCCCAGCGCCTCCTCCGGCGGCGCCGGCGTCACCGACCTGGAGCGGGCGGCCACGGGCACCGGTGTCACCCTGACCATCGCCGCACCGCCGGAGGAGGACCTGACCTATCAGGAGATCTATGACCGGAACATCGCCGCCATTGCCAGCATCCGGGCCTACCAGACCGGCGGCGGCTCCACCGGCACCGGCGTGGTTATGACGGCGGATGGGTACATCATCACCAACTACCATGTGATCCAGGGCTCCTACCAGGTGGAGGTGCTGCTCTCTGACGACAGCGTCCACCAGGCCCTGCTGGTGGGGGGCGACCAGACCAACGACCTGGCGGTGCTGAAAATCGACGCCGGTGGCCTGACCCCCGCCCAGTTCGGCGACTCCGACCTGCTCCAGGTGGGGGACGCCGCCCTGGCCATCGGCAACCCCCTGGGGGAGGAGCTGCGGGGCACCATGACCGACGGCATCATCTCCGCCATCAGCCGGGACGTGAACGTGGACGGCAACACCATGACCCTTATCCAGACCACCGCCGCCCTCAACTCGGGCAACTCGGGCGGGGCCCTGCTCAACGGCCGGGGCCAGGTGGTGGGCATCACCAACATGAAGATGACCAGCTATTCCGGCTCGGTGGAGGGCCTTGGCTTTGCCATTCCCACCAACACCGTCAAGGCCATTGTGGATGAGCTTATCGCCTACGGCCATGTCCGGGGCTATCCCACCCTGGGCATCCTGGGCTCCTCCATGGACAGGCAGCGGGCCGCGGCCAGCGGCCTGGTGCCCGGCGTATACGTCCAGAGCGTCACCGCCGGGTCGGACGCGGAAAAGCAGGGCATGCGCGCCGGAGACGTGATTACCGAGTGCAACGGCCGGACCGTCACCTCCGTGGAGGATATCAACGCCATCAAGGAGGGCTTTGAGGCCGGGGACGTGCTCACCTTCCGGGTATACCGGAACGGCGAGTACCTGGACCTGGAGGTCAGGCTGGTGGAACGGTACCAGCTGGACCAGTAAAATTCCCGCATTGGGAGGAACCATGAACAAAACGGAACTTCTGACCCGGCTTGCCCGGGACGGGGAGGAGCGGCTGCTTCTGGCCCGGACCATGGATAAGCTGGAGCTGGCCGGGCGGCGGAACATCCCCGCCCACACGGCTTTTTTATCCCCTCAGGAGCGCGCGTCGGTGGAGGCCCTCATTAACGCCAGCGGCCGCCCGTCCCACCTGTTCTACGGGGGCTTTGAGGGGGCGGAGCGGACCATCTGCGTCTTTCTCCCCGACTGGCAGGAGCCGGAGGACTGGCTGGCCAATGGGGAGGACTGCCCCGTCTCCGCCCTGCGGTGCACCTTCCCAGAGGACGCGGGGCTGACCCACCGGGACTTCCTGGGCTCCATTCTGGGCCTGGGGCTGGACCGGGAAAAGGTGGGGGACCTGCTGGTGTCCCCTGGCGTGTGCGATATCCTGCTTCTCAAGGAGATTGAGGACTTTCTCCTCCTCCATCTGGAGAGCGCCGGGCGCACCCGGCTCAAGGTATCCCCGGTGCCCCTGTCCGCTCTGACGCCCCCCAAGGTGGAGGTCAAGCTCATCCGCGACACGGTGGCCACTCTGCGTCTGGATGCGGTGGCGGCCTCCGCGTTTTCCCTGCCCCGGTCCAAGGCGGCGGATCTCATCTCCTCCGGCCGGGTGCAGCTCAACCACCGGGAGTGCGTCAAACCGGATCGGGCTGTGGCCCAGGGGGACGTGATCTCCTGCCGGGGCATGGGGAAGGCCGCGGTAAAGACCGTGGGCGGGCTCTCCAAAAAGGGCCGAATTATGATAGAAGTGGAGCGATATCTCTGATGGAACAGGCAAAAATTGACCGCATCAACGCCCTGGCCAGAAAGGCCAAGACCCCGGAAGGCCTCACGCCCGAGGAGGAGGCCGAGCGGGCCGCCCTCCGGAAGGAGTATGTGGCCGCCGTCCGGGCCAACCTGACGGCCCAGCTGGAGAGCACCTATGTCGTGGAGCCCGACGGCACCAAGCACAAGCTGGGGAAAAAAGAGTGAAAAAACAGCGCGCTGCGCTGTTTTTTCACTGGCACACGGGCGCAGTGCGCCAGTATGCTGAGATTTCAGGTCCATGGCGCGGCGGAGCGCACCATATGAACGTGTCTCCGACCTGTCGGAGACAGCCCGGAGCAAAACCGGAGGCTGTCCGCACGGACAGCCTCCGGTTTTGTGTTACACATCCATGATGACAGGCAGGATCATGGGATTGCGCTTGGTCTTTTTGTAGAGGAAGGCGGACAGATCGTTCTTGATCTGGGCCTTGATGGCGGACCAGTCCTTGAGGCGCTGGTCCTGGCACTCCTCAATGGCGTCGGTGGCCACTCGCTTGAGCTCCTCCATCAGGCCCTCGGACTCCTTGACGTACACAAAGCCCCGGGTGATGATGTCCGGACCGGAGAGAAGGGCGCCGTCCTCGGCGGACATGGTGGCCACCACCACAATCATGCCGTCCTCGGCCAGGTGCTTCCGGTCCCGCAGGACCACAGCGCCCACGTCGCCCACGCCGTAGCCGTCCACAAACACCCGGCCGGCGGGCACGGTGCCGTTGATGCGGGCCGTGGCGCGGGTGAACTCCATCACCTTGCCGATGTCGCTGATGAGGATGTGATTGGGGTCCATGCCCATCTCGCGGGCCAGCTTGGCGTGGGTCTTGAGCATCCGCTGCTCACCGTGGACGGGGACAAAGAACCTGGGCTTGACCAGGGCGTGGATGATTTTCAGCTCGTCCTGGCAGGCGTGGCCGGAGACATGGAGGGGGGCGGCCCGCTCGTTGACCACCTCGGCGCCCTTGCGGTAGAGCTCGTTGATGACGCTGCCGATGGCGTTCTCAT
The DNA here is from genome assembly GCA_904419835.1 of uncultured Pseudoflavonifractor sp. Taxonomy (GTDB): domain Bacteria; phylum Bacillota; class Clostridia; order Oscillospirales; family Oscillospiraceae; genus Pseudoflavonifractor. Next base: position 8,008 of record CAJFTA010000049.1, read on the forward strand.
TGCCCGGGATGGCGGAGGCCGAGATAATCACCCGGTCGCCGGCCTGGATGTCCACCTGGCGGTGGGTGGAGAAGGCCATGCGGGTCAGGGCGGACATGGTCTCGCCCTGGCTGCCGGTGGTGATGATGCACACCTTGTTCTTGGGCAGGCTCTTGAGATGGTTCACGTCCACCAGCACCCCGGCGGGGATGTTCATATACCCCAGCTCGGTGGAGACCTTGATGGCGTTCTCCATGCTGCGGCCGGTGACGGCCACCTTCCGGCCGTACTTGGCGGCCACCGAGATGATCTGCTGCATCCGGTCCACGTTGGAGGCGAAGGTGGTGACGATAATCCGCTCCTCGCAGCCCCGGAACAGGGCGTCAAAGGAGGCGCCCACGCTCCGCTCGCTCTTGGTGAAGCCGGGGCGCTCCACGTTGGTGGAGTCGGCCAGCAGGGCCAGCACGCCCTCCTTGCCCAGCTGGCCCAGGCGGGCCAGGTCAATCATGCCGCCGGACACAGGGGTGGGGTCGATCTTGAAGTCGCCGGTGTGGACGCACACGCCCACCGGGCACTTGATGGCAAAGCCGCAGGCGTCGGCGATGGAGTGGTTCACATGGATGAACTCCACGGAGAACTTGCCCGCTTTCACGGTCTCGCCCGCCTCGCAGGTGATGAGCTTGGTCTTGTCCAGCAGCCGGTGCTCCTCCAGCTTCAGCTTTACCAGCCCGGCGGTCATCCGGGTGGCGTAGATGGGGGCCTGCACGTCCCGCAGCAGGTAGGGAATGGAGCCGATGTGGTCCTCGTGACCGTGGGTCAGGAAGATGCCCCGGATCTTGTCCCTGTTCTTGATGAGATAGGTGAAGTCGGGGATGACCACGTCGATGCCGTACATGTCGTCATCGGGGAAGCCCATGCCCACGTCAACGACGATGATATCCCCGCCGTACTCGTAGACGGTGACGTTCTTGCCGATCTCGTTGAGGCCGCCAAGAGAGATGATTTTCAGTTTTTCTGCCATAATAGGTTTCTTGCACTCCTTAATCTGTGTTATTTTTCATGGTAAAACGGGATGTAACAGACACATGAGCGCACCAAAAGAAGGCGATTCCGCCCACTCTTTCCGGCCCTGCCTCGCCGGAAAAAGGAGCGGCCATTCGCCGCCGGTGCAGTATTTTCGTGTCTATGCCTTATCTCAGGCGCCCATGGCGCACATAAAGCCCAATCGCATGCGCTCAACCCCGGAGGGGAGCATCCTGTGCTTTAGTATACCACACAGATGGGAAAAAGTATACACAAACTTTTCGCCCCCCTTCGCCGCAAGGTACGCTGTACGCCACATTATATATAATGTGTGTCCGTCATAGGCGGGCACATACGGCTCTGGCACAGAGGGCGCGGCCCAAAAGGGGCTTCCCTTTTAGGCCAAAATCAAGTATGCTGTGTTCAGCAGTCCGGGCCGGGCCCGGGGAGAGGAGCAGAGAGCATGGAGGAGATAAGGCCGGGGCGTTACCGGCATTTCAAGGGCGGGGAGTACCAGGTGTATTTCACCGCCCGCCATTCGGAGACAGAGGAGCTGATGGTGGTCTACCAGCCTCTGTACGGCGAAGGTGGCATGTGGGTGCGCCCGGCGGACATGTGGAGCGAGCATGTGGAGCGGGACGGGTACTCCGGCCCCAGATTTGTGTATATTGGAGGGGAATGAGAGTGAACATTCAGATTTTCGGCAAGTCCAAGTGCTTTGACACCAGGAAGGCGGAGCGCTACTTCAAGGAGCGGCGGGTAAAATTTCAGGCGGTGGACCTGGTGAAGTTCGGCATGAGCCGGGGAGAGCTCCAGAGCGTGAAAAATGCGGTGGGGCTGGAGAATCTGGTGGACTGGGACAACCCGGACGCGGCCCTTCTCCGCTACCTGGCGGGGGAGGGGGACAAGCTGGAGAAGCTCTTTGAGAACCCCCGCCTGATCCGCACCCCGGTGGTGCGAAACGGCCGCCAGGCCACGGTGGGCTACTGCCCCGACGTGTGGAAGGCGTGGACGTGAGTCAGAGACACAGCGGCACTTTTTTTGCCCCGTGAGCAGGGAATCTTTAAGAAATGTGACAGACATGTAAACAAACAATGAACCTTTTTCCGCGTTCATTGACAAAGGGTCGGGCCGGGGGTATGCTTTTTTCGTACGCGAAGTGAAGCATCCGGCGGAGCAGCCTGCCGGAAGAAAGGAACGGACGCGGATGATGGAATCCAACGATATTTTAATGAGCTATCTGCGGGTAACGCAGCATATGTCCCAGCATTTCCGCAGCCATTTCGGCCGCCTGAACCTGACCTTTCCCCAGGCGCTGGTGCTGACCGTACTGGGAGAGAGCGGGCCCATGCCCATCAGCGCCCTGGCCGAGCGGACCGGCAGCGCCAACTCCACGGTCTCAGGCATTGTGGACCGGCTGGAGAAGCTGGAGCTGGCCCGCCGGGAGCGGTCGGAGACCGACCGCCGGGTGATCTATGTCACCGCCACAGAGAAGTACCAGGAGCTGCGGCAGAAGGCCAAGACCGATGTGTCGGGTTATTTTGCCTCGGTGCTCAACGCCATGGAGCCCCAGGACAGAGAGATGGTCCTCGCCGCGCTGGAGAAGCTGGATCAGGCCCTGACCAAGTGCGCAGAGAGCTGAGGCCAAAAGGGCGTGCTTTTTTTCCCGGTATGTGATATGATGCCCGCACAGCGGGGTATTATGGAACCGGAAGAACAGAACTGACCGGGAAAGGACGGGCATTTCCATGAGAAGAAGAAACCACTACGGATATGGGGCCTACCGGGGAAGGTCCAAGTTCCGTACGTTTTTGAAATTTGTCATCGCCGTGCTGGCTGTGGTGCTGGCGCTGCTGGTTGGGGCCTTTTTCTTCCTCCAGCGGTATATGGTGGTCTCCTCCACAGGGGGGATCTACTTTGATCTGCCCTTCCTGGACCGGGAGGAGGAGCCGGCCCCGTCCGGCGGCGGCGCGGAGGAGACCCCGCCCCTTGTGGTGGTCACCCCCTCGCCGGAGCCCACACCCGAGCCCACGCCGGAGCCTGACCCGGTATACACCCGGGCGGTGTCCCTGCCCGACAGCCTGATCTCAGGCGGCGGGGTGCAGAGCCTGTACGCCGCGGGCGGCGAGGCTCTGGCGGCCTATACCGGCGGCAGCGACGCCGTCCCCATCCTGACCATGAAGGGAATCGACGGCCTCCTGAGGTATACCTCCGGCCAGACCGTCGCCCAGGCCGTGGGGGCATCCTCCGGCGACGCCGCCCGCAACGGGGACCTGACAGCTCTTTGCTCCGCCATGGACACGGCGGCCTATGTGTCCTGCTTCCGGGACAACACCGCCCCTTACGAAAACAACCGGCTGGCTCTGCGCACCAGCATCGGCAACTGGCGGGGGCCCGGGGAGATCCGGTGGATGACGCCGGAGAACTCCGACGTGCGGGACTATCTGGCGGGGGTGTGCGGCGATCTGGCAGAGCTGGGCTTTGGCGAGATCATTCTGGACTACGCCGCCTTCCCCACCGAGGGCGATCTGTCCCTTATCCTTACCGGTGACCGGTACAACCCAGAGACCTTCAGCCAGACGGTGGAGGCCTTTTACCAGCAGGTGCGCCAGGCCATCGGTACCGGGGAGGGCGCGCCGCTGCTGTCCATCGTCACCGACAAGACAACCCTGGAGCAGGGCAGCAGCGCCCTCAGCGGCCAGACCCTGTCCGGCCTGTGCGCCGCGGCCGACCGGCTCTATGTAAAGCTGGACGGCGGCGACCCGGCGGATTACTACCCGGCCCTCCGGGAGGCGGGCATGGAGAACCCGGAGGAGGACCTGGTGGTCATTCTGGATCAGGCCCCCAGCGGCGATCTGCCGTACAGCTGGGCTGTGCTGCCCAAATAAAAAGGAATTATTTCACAAAGGTGTGGAACACTAAGGTATTCCGCACCTTTTTTTATTTTTCTCTGAATGTGACGGAAAGGGGAAAGAAAAAACATTTGAAGTCATAAAAAATAATTTGATTGTGACATCTTTTCAAAAATGCCACCTTGCAAAGGGGAAGCTTCGGGCAAAAATGCTTGCAATCTCTTGAAAAATCGTCTATGCTTTTATATAAGTGGGAGAATTTAATTTAAAAGCCCCACACTGGAAGGCGGTGAAATCATGTCCCTGGAAGCGATGAAAAAGATCACGGAGGCAGAGCAGGACACCCAGTCCCGCCGTGCGGGCGCGGCCGCTGAGGCCAAAAAGCTGGTGTCCGACGCGGAGAAGGCGGGGCGTGCCCTGGTGGAGCAGGCCCGCACCCAGGCGGAGGCCCAGGCCAAGGAGGCCATGGTCCAGGCCGAGGCCCGCGCGGCCTGCCGCACCGAGGAAATTCTGGCGGAAAAGCGCGGCGACTGCGACGCGCTCCGGTCCGCCGCCCGTGAGCGCCTGCCTGCGGCGGTGGAACTGATAGTCGGAAGGGTTGTGAGCATCTAATGGCCATCGTCAAGATGAAACGGCTGCGGGTCATCGCCCTGGCCGCCCAGCGGGACGAGCTGCTCCAGCGGCTGCTGCACGCCGGGTGCGTAGAGGTCACCGAGCCCCAGGCGGAGCTCAGCGACCCGGAGTGGACGGCCCTGCTCAAGCGGGACACCTCCGCCCTGAGCGATGTAAAGGCCAGGCAGAACGCCGTCAACAGCGCGCTGGAGGCCCTGCAGAAGTACGCGCCCGAGAAGCGGGGCCTGTTCATCCACCGCCGCAGCATCAGGGAGAAGGAGTTCATGAGCGACGCGGCCATGAACGCCGCCCTTCACAGCGCCGGGGAGATCAACGCCCGGGTGCAGCGGATCTCCCAGCTGTACACCCAGGAGAACCGGCTCACCGGCCAGCGCGCCAGCCTGACGCCCTGGTCCGGCCTGGACCTGCCGCTGAACACCGGCGGCACCGAGCACGCCCGGGTCTCCTTCCACACCTGCCCGGCGGCGGTGGACCTGGCGGAGGTCCGCCAGGCTCTGGCTCAGGCGGCCCCCTCGGCGGAGCTGTTCCCTGTCAGCGCCGACCGGGAACTGCAGTATCTGCTTCTCATGTGTCACCGGGTTGAGAGCGAGACGGTCACCGAGACGGTCCGCCCCTGGTCCTTCTCCACCGTCACCTTTAAGGACATGTCCGGCCCGGCGGCGGAGAATATTGCCCGCATTGACCGAGAGCTGGAGGATATCCGGGCCCGCCGGGACAAAACGGCGGAGGAGATCGCCGCCATGGCCCCGTGCCGCCGGGATCTCCAGGTGTGCGCCGACCGGCTGACCACCGAGCTGAGCAAGGAGAGCGCCAAGGAAAAGCTGCTTACCAACGGCACCGTGGTGTTCCTGGAGGGGTGGGTGACCGAGCCGGGCATCCCGAAGGCCGAGGCGGAGATGCTGAAATTCGCCTGCGCCTGGGAGACCGCCGAGCCCCTGGAAGAGGAGGAGCCGCCCATTCTCCTCCACAATCCCAAGTGGATGACCCCCATCAATATGGTCACCGAGATGTACGCCCTGCCCGCCTACCGGGGCATTGACCCAAACCCCCTGATTTTCTGGTTCTTCCTGTTCTTTTTCGGCTTCATGTTTGCAGACGTGGCCTATGGCATTATCATCTGGGCGGTCAGCTTCATTATCTGGAAGAGCTATAAACCCAAGGGTACCATGGGCTATATGTTCCGTCTGGGCCAGTATATGGGCATCTCCACATTCATCTGCGGCGTGTTTACCGGCGGCTTCTTCGGCGACGTAATCCCCAAGGTGGCCGAGCAGATGTTCGGTATCCCCCTGGAGGGGCTGCCCCAGTGGCTCCAGGCCTTCAGCAACGGCATCATTGTCAACCCCATCAACGACCCCATGACCACCCTGATTCTGGCGGTCGTCATCGGCGTGGTGCAGCTGGTGTTCGGCCAGTGTATCCACATCTATATGGGCTTCCGGGACGGGACGGCCGTGGACAGTCTGCTGGACGTGGTGCCCTGGTGGCTCTTCTTCGCCTCCATCGGCCTGGTGGTCGCGGGACAGCCCTGGTGGTGGATTCTGGTGGGCTGCGTTATCCTCATCGCCACCCAGGGCCACACCAAGCGGGGCTTCTTCGGCAAGCTGCTGGGCGGCGTGGCCAGCCTGTACGATGTGACCAGCTGGCTGTCCGATATTCTGTCCTACTCCCGGCTGATGGCCCTCATGCTGGCCACCTCGGTTATCGCCAGCGTCATGAACACCCTGGGCACCCTGGGGGGGCTGAGCGTGGGCGGCATTATTCTCTTTGTGGCAGTGTTTATCATCGGCCATGTGTTCAATGTGGGCGTCAATATCATCGGCACCTATGTCCACGCGGCCCGTCTCCAGTACCTGGAGTTCTTCGGCAAGTTCTACGAGGAGGGCGGCCAGGCCTTCCAGCCCATGACCTACAATACCAAATATGTGGATATCATTGAGGAGGAATAAGTTATGGAACTGCAAAACCTGATCGGTACCGGCATCGCCTTCATCGGCGCCTGTCTGGCGGTTGGCATGTCCTGCGCCGGCTCCGGCCGGGGCGTGGGCATCGCCGGTGAGGCGGCCGCCGGCGTGGTGTCCGAGGATCCCGCGAAGTTCTCCAAGACCCTGATCCTTCAGCTTCTGCCCGGTACCCAGGGCCTGTACGGCCTGGTTATCTGGTTCTGGGCCATCTACAACATGGGCCTGCTGGGCGGTGTGCCCACCCTGGACATCGGCGCCGGCATCTGCGTGTTCGGCGCCTGCCTGCCCATGGCCATCGGCGGCTATGTGACCGCCGTCGCCCAGGGCCGCTGCGCCGCCGCCGGCATCGGCATCGTGGCCAAGCGACCCGATCAGGGCTCCAAGGGTATCCTGATGGCCCTGATGGTGGAGTTCTACGCCATCCTCTGCCTGCTGGCCTCCTTCCTGATGATCTTCTTCTTCGCCGCCTGAGGAGAAACGCCATGAATGGAATTGAAAAGATTACCCAGCGCATGGAGGATGACGCCCAGCGGGAGATCAATGAGGTCCTGACCGCTGCCCGTGCCCAGGCCGAAGAGATTGCCCGGCGCAGCCGGGAGCAGGCGGACAGGGAGAGCGCCGCCATCGCGGCCCGCGGGGAGAGCGCCGCCGCCGAGCGGGAGAAGCGGCTGGAGAGCATGGCGGAGATGGAATCCCGCAAGCTGGTCCTCGCCGCCAAGCAGGAGGTGCTGGACGAGGCTTTTACCATGGCGCTGGAGAAGCTGTGCACCCTCCCCGATGAGGAGTACATCGAGCTCCTCGCCGCCCTGGCCGTCAAGGCCGCCCGCACCGGCCGGGAGAAGGTCATCTTCTCCCAGAAGGACCGCAACCGGGTGGGCAAGGCCGTGGTCACCAGGGCCAACGACGCCCTGGCCCGCAAGGTGGCCCCCAGGCTCCCCGGCGACCTGACCGACACAAAAGCGGGCGCCATTCTGGACAAGGTGGTCACCGGCGCCTCCGCCATTCTGGCGGGCACCGGCATGCTCACCCTGGCCGAGGAGACCCGGCCCATCAAGGGCGGTATTATCCTGTCCGACGGCGACGTGGAGACCAACTGCACCTTTGAAACTCTGGTCCGCCTCCAGCGGGAGAATATCTCCGGCGAGGTGGCCAAGGTCCTCTTCGACTAAAGTCTGATTACCCCGGGGCGGGAGCGCCGCCCGGAATCACTTCCTCTCGAAAGGAGGAATCACGGCTTGCCAAAGATCAAAGACACCGACTATCTCTTTCTCTCCACCCGCATCAAGTCCATGGAGCGCAATCTGCTCAACGGCGAGCGGCTGGAGCGCATGCTGGAGGCCAGAACGCCGGAGGACGCGGCCAAGGTCCTCACCGAGTGCGGCTGGCCCGACATGCCCAGAGTGGATCTGGATGAGCTGGACCGGGTGCTGACCCAGGAGCGGGACAAGACGCTGAAGGATCTCACCTCCTCCGCCCCTCATCCGGAGATTCTGGAGGTTTTCAAGGTCAAATACGACTACCACAACATCAAGACCCTGCTCAAGGCCGAGGCCATGGGCGTGGACCCGGAGCGGCTCCTGGTGTCCGCCGGGCGGGTGAAGGTGGAGGAGCTGACGGAGAAGCTCCGATCCGGCGACCTGCGGGGCCTGCCGGGTATCCTCCAGTCCGCCGCCGGAGAGGCCCGGGAGGTTCTGGGCACCACCGGCGACCCTCAGCTGGCCGACTTCGTGCTGGACCGGGCCTGCTACGCCGACATGGCCGACATTGCCGACAGGTCGGGCAGCGCCTTCCTGGCCGGGTACGTCCGCATCACGGTGGACACGGCCAACCTGCGCAGCGTGGTGCGCACCCTGCGCATGGGCAAGGGAGCGGAGTTCCTTAAGGGCGTCCTCTTCCGGGGCGGCAATGTGGATACAGGGCGGATTCTCTCCGCCGTGTCCTCCGGCGGCTCCATCGAGGAGATCTACACCGCCTCTGCCCTGCGGGAGGCGGCCGCCGCAGGCGCCGCCGCCATTGCAGGCGGGCGGCTCACCCACTTTGAGAAGCTCTGCGACGACGCCGTCACCGACTACCTGGCGGGGGCCCGGTATGTGGCCTTCGGCGAGGCGCCCCTCATCGGCTATCTGGCCGCCCGGGAGACCGAGCTGACCAACGTGCGGGTCATCCTCTCCGGCCGCCTGGCCGGGCTGGACGCGGATACCATCCGGGAAAGGCTGCGTGAGAGCTATGTCTAACTGGAAAATCGCCGTCCTGGGGGACCGGGAGAGCGTCATGGGCTTCAAGGCCCTGGGACTGGAGGTCTGCCCCGCCGAGACCGTGGAGGAGGCCAAGGCCGCCCTCCACCGGCTGGCCAAGGACAACTGCGCCGTGGTATACCTCACCGAGCAGTACGCCGCCCAGATGGAAGCGGAGATTGCGCGCTACAAGGACGCGCTGACCCCGGCCATTATCCTTATCCCCGGCAAGGCCGGCAGCCTGGGCATCGGCATGGCCAGCATCAAGAGCGCCGTGGAGCGGGCCGTGGGCGCCGATATCCTATGAGCGTCCGAGCCGTCGAGAGCAGCGGCACAGTGAGCCGCGCAGACGAAAAAACAGGCGACGCCGAAGGCGGAGCGGCATTTTTCGCGGAGCGGAGAACAGTGACCGCGCAGCGAACAGGCGAGGCGTGACAACTAAGCGTCCGAGCCGTCGAGAGCAGGAGCGGAGAACAGTGACCGCGCAGCGAACAGGCGAGGCGTGACAACTAAGCGTCCGAGCCGTCGAGAGCAGCGGCACAATGACCTCGATACCCCCTCACCCGCGCACAGCGCAGGTGGCCCTGGCCGCCGCGGCCAGGGGCAGCGGCGTGCTGCGTAGGCGCATGTCCTGCTCCGCACGGATTTGAATGTTATTTCCGCCGCTGAGCGGCGGAAACGCTGCGGGGCGCGACAACAAGCGGCGGCATCAAGGCCACCCTTTCCATGAAGAAAGAACATCCATTTCAAATTCAAACCTGAAAGAAGGTTGAAACATTGAGCGGAAAAATCGTCAAGGTCTCCGGCCCCCTGGTGGTAGCCGCGGGCCTGTCCGACGCCAACATGGCCGACGTGGTCCGGGTGGGTGAGCAGAAGCTCATCGGCGAAATCCTCAACATGAACGGGGATTCGGCCTCCATCCAGGTCTACGAGGAGACCTCCGGCCTGGGCCCCGGCGCGGTGGTGGAGACCACCGGCGCCCCGCTGTCCGTGGAGCTGGGCCCCGGTCTGATTGAGAACATCTACGACGGCATCCAGCGCCCCCTGGAGGAGATCATGAAGATCGCCGGGGCCACCATCCGGCGGGGCATGCAGGTGCCCGCCCTGAGCCGGGAGAAGAAGTGGGACTTCACCCCCGCCGTTGAGGCCGGGGCCGCGGTGTCCGGCGGCGACGTCATCGGCACCGTCCAGGAGACCGCCGTGGTGCTCCACAAGATCATGGTCCCCGTGGGCCTGAAGGGCACCATTGAGTCCATCCAGGCCGGCTCCTTCACCGTGCTGGACACTGTGGCCGTCCTCCGGGATGAGAACGGCGACAGGCACGAGCTGACCATGATGCAGAAGTGGCCCGTCCGTGTGGGCCGCCCCTACAAGCACAAGTACCCCCCCACTGCCCCCCTGTGCTCCGGCCAGCGTATCATCGACACCATGTTCCCCATCGCCAAGGGCGGCACCGCCGCCGTCCCCGGCCCCTTCGGCTCGGGCAAGACCGTGGTGCAGCACCAGCTGGCCAAGTGGGCCGACGTGGACATCGTCATCTACATCGGCTGCGGCGAGCGGGGCAACGAGATGACCGACGTGCTGCGGGAGTTCCCCGAGCTGAAGGACCCCCGCACCGGCGAGAGCCTGATGAAGCGGACCGTGCTCATCGCCAACACCTCCGACATGCCCGTGGCCGCCCGTGAGGCGTCCATCTACACCGGCATCACCATCGCCGAGTACTTCCGGGACATGGGCTACGACGTGGCCGTCATCGCCGACTCCACCTCCCGCTGGGCCGAGGCCCTG